>JBCCRZ010000074.1:0-14592 GCA_039200855.1 Cyanobacteria bacterium P01_D01_bin.44
GTGCAAAAAGCTCACCGGGTAGCGATGGCGCGGCAGCGTCCGCCGAAAACTGTTGATCAGTGCCTGGGTCAGCACCGGAGCATTCACCGTGCGCCCATTAATCGCCACCCGCACCCAATCGGCCCGATGGCGATGGCAGCGATCGGGCAGTCCGGCAAGCAGCGCCAGCTGACTATCGACAGCGCCAAGCCGCTCCGAGGTCAGGTTCAGATAGCGCAGATCGTGGACCTCGACCCCACGCACCATCTGAGGCAGGAGAGTCCTGGCTGTCTCACCGGGCCACAAAGTAAACCAGGGCCGATCAAACTGTTCTACCTGCCAGGTCACCTGGGGATGACACAGGGCCAACTGCTGTACCGTCAGCTGCACCGTCCGCAACTGCTGAGCGATCGACGGCAGCACCTGACGACGACTGGGCCAGCGGGCAAATAGACCATCGGCGGTGACCACCGTGCCGGGCGCGATCGCCCCCGTCTCAATCTCAATCGGCAACCCTGTGGGGTCATACTGCACGCGCCACCCTGCCGCATCGGTTTGGGGACGACTGACAATCTCTAAATCAGACAGCTGGGCCAGACTATGCAGTGCTTCACCGCGAAACCCCAGACTGTTGATCTGACTCAAATCGGCCCGCGTGCGGATTTTGCTGGTGCTGTGGGCGGCGGCCGCCTGCTCCAGGTTAGCTCGGGCCATACCCAGACCATTGTCAACCACCCGTACCCGCCACTGCTGCGGCCACAGACTGATATGAATCCGCGTAGCGCCTGCATCGAGAGCATTTTCTGCCAGCTCACGTACCACCGCCGCCAGGGAATCAATCACCTCCCCTGCCGCAATCAGACTCACCACCGCTTGGGAAAGTGGCTGAATCTCCCCAATATCTGACAATTTATCCCTAACGCTCGTCACACACCCTAGCTCGATTCATCTCATGGCTCTATCACATTTAGCCGTTTTTTATTTAAATCCTAAACAAAAATTGAAATTCCAGAAAAGTTTTGTTACGGTTTATATAGATATCTATCAATACACTCTTCGCAGGGGGGACCCATGAATACTGTCTTTGGCGTTTTTCCGAAGCCGGCCCCATTGAAGCCGGTTTCTCAAGTGTACGATCTCAAAACTCGGTTGGATTGGGGTGAGCCAGCACTTACGATTATCGATATCCGCGATCGCACCTTGTTTAATGCCCAGCGCATCACCGGAGCGATTTCGATGCCCCTGAGGGAACTGGTTGAGCGAGCTAAGCGAGCGATTCCAACCCAGCGAGATATTTACGTCTATGGCACGACCGATACCGAAGCAGCCAACGCAGTCACCCTACTGAAACAGGCAGGGTATCGTAATGTGGCCCAGCTGCGCGGGGGTGTAGCCGCATGGCGGGCAGTGGGTTTCCCCGTTGAGCGCAGCGGGAAACGCTAGGCCATCTGCCCTATCCGAAGCTTTAAAGGTGACGTATTACGGGACACCCATCGACTGCCAATCCTGCTGGTAGTCTGCCTGTTTGATGAGTCGAAAAGGCCCCATCAAGGCCCCCCAGAGACCGCGTTGGGTGTCTGGGTCGATGCCTTTGTCATAGGTCAGTAGCTCGATGTGGGCACCTGTGTCAGCTGGGCCAACCGCAAAGCCGAGCTGCACATACTTTGTTTGCCCCTGATACTCAAAACTGCAGAGAGTGTTGGCAGGGGGCGTTGCCTTAAACCGACATTGCCCGTCAGCCATCGGCTTTGGTTGAATATTGACCCAGCAGTGGGGCAGATAATCCAAATCGTCTGAGGTCAGGGTTTGCAACTTAGCTGGGGTTTGCCCACCGCCTTGAAACGCGAGGGGCTGCTTGAGCGCATAGTACTGACCCCGCAGCCCCTCCGCCGTTTGCTGAAGCCGTAAAATCCGCTGACGGTACGGAGCCTGTTGGGCCATCATGTTTGCTTGCTCCAAGAAAAGCGTTAAGCTATCGCTGGCAAACAGGCGAGTGGGGCGCTGCCAGACGTGCAGGTGAACATACCAGGCCGGATCTGCGACTGCCTGGGCCTTATTTTCAAATTCACCTGCCAGATAGTTGCCTAAAGTCGTTAAGCTTATAAGGTTGGGCATAGACGCTGGGTAACGTTCACGCAGTCATCATAAACCCTGCCCCCACCTAAACCGATGACTGCCCTCAGGTAAAGCTCAGGTTTTAAGGGGTTTAGCGCCTTCTCCAGGTTAAATGTAAGACTCCACCCTGATCGGCCAGTTCTTGGCAAAGCACCCCAACGGTTAGAAAATGAATTTAAACCTCCTATCAGCACCGCCAGTGAATAACGTTCGTACGGTTTCCAACACAAAGCGCAGTTTCTACGCCCACCACACTCGACCGATCAATGCGATCTATCGTCGGGTCGTTGAGGAGCTGATGGTAGAGATGCACCTGCTGTCAGTTAATCTCGATTTTGTTTATGATCCGCTCTACGCACTGGGGGTGGTCACCAGCTTTGATCGGTTTATGGCAGGTTACCAACCCGAAGCTGACAAGGACTCGATTTTTGCGGCGATCTGCAACGCGGTCGAAAGCAGCGTTGACCAATATCGCAGCGACGCCGAGGCGATTAAATCATCTGCTAATAGCCTGTCCCTTGATGAGCTCAAGCGCCAGGTAGCTGTAGCAAAAACCAGCAGCGGTACGATGCTGCAAGATGCGCTGCGCGCGATCTCAACCAACGAAAAGTTCAAATATAGCCGCCTGTTAGCTATCGGTCTTTACACCCTGGTCGAAATCGTCGACGCCTCGGTGCTCGATGATAAAGAAAAACGCGACGCCCTACTCACCGAAATGGCTGAGGGGTTAGGGCTGTCTAGCGAGAAACTCCCCAAAGATCTAGAACTCTATCGCAGCAACCTCGATAAAATGGCCCAGGCCCAAGAGGTAATGAAAGATATCATCGAAGCCGGGCGCAAGAAGCGAGAACAGCGTGCCCAGGCCCAAAAAGCACCAGAGACCCCTGCCGAAGAACCAGCCACTCCCTCCGAAACCTCTGAGAGTGAAGCCGCTGGTTAAGTCTGGCCATCCCATCAACGGTCACAATGGGCAAGCACCGCTCGCGTCAAAAGCAATGCCACTGTTGTCAGGACTCTGCACCGGTGATGTATCGAGTCCAGGTCAACAGATCTGGGCAGTGGTATTTTGTCTGTGACGCCTGCTGGCCCAGCATCAGTCAAAATAACCCCCACTATTTTTATGGGGGCACCTGGAAGGCGAGCAAGGGTTAAAATTAACGTTTACCTAATCCGGTCAGAAATATTTGGCATCCAAGACCTGACACCGTTTATCAGAAGACAAGCTATCAAAAGACAGACTCTGCAAGCGGTCTCGTTTTTTACGTTCAATGGTTTCACGGGCGATATCATAGGCTTCTGAGAAGGTTCGAAACGACTCCCGTGAGAAAATATGCTGATTTGTACCATTGCCCGCTGCCAAGGCCACGCGCTGACCGATCAGATGACGCCTGACAATGCGCCCGACTAGCAAGGTAGACAACAGCAACAGGGCCCCGCTCAGGCCCAGCAACAGGTGGTATTTGCGAGGGAGCTACACTCGCTCTATGGATTTTTGTAGCTTAGAGGGTAAGGGGGCTGTTGGCTGGAGAGGCCCATCGACACATTTCCAATTGAACGCGTTTAAGAAAGACTACAGCCAGCCGCATTAGAATTCCGGTTTAGCCTGGCTCAGCCCAGTAAAGATAGTAGCGTTCTGAAATTTCTTGGGCTCTCTTGAACTGGGTAATCGGGGTAATTTTCAAACCCGGTGTGGGGATGCCGCCTAGTGGTCTATGCATAATCAACAAAATCTTGTCGAGCTGTGGGTCGTTAACCAAGAGCTGCCGGGTTTGTCGGAGCGCTTCTTCTTTTTCGACCTCGGTGCGATCGCCCTTAAAAAATAAGGTGTAGCTGCCCAGCGATCGCGTCTGCGGGTAGTAAAGCTGACGCCCAAGATAGCCGCTGAGGGCTGCCATATTGGCATCTCGGTGACCGACGATAAATTCATCCTGGAGATTTTCTTGCTGAATATATCGGGCCGCGGCACGGCTGGCCGAATAGGGCTGAAACAGACTTACCGAATATCGCCCCATGCCCCCGAGTAGCTGGACGCACAAAACTAAAACAAACGCGCGTTTGTACCAACGCTCGGCAAGCTGATGCCAGATAATCGGCAACAGGTTAGACGTTGGGCGGCAGTAGCTAGCCAACCACAGGGCCAAAATCCAAATCAAATAAAAGTGACCGTAGTGGCGCAGGCCGCGTCCTAAAAACTTGAAATACGTAAAGGATAAAAGCAGCCCGCTGGCGGTGGTGTAGAAAAATAAAGGAATAGGCTTGCGCAAAAACTTTAGCAACGTCAGCCCAATCACGATCAGCAAAATGCTGTCACAAATAATTAAGTCCAACCATTTACGGCTATTGGGAATGATCAAGAAATAGCTGCCAAACCATCGACCCATGCTGCGCATGAAACGGCGCATATCAAAGTACAAAAACCATTCTCCTGTCGCATTCACCGCGTCATCTGGCGGCGTAATAAAAGAATAGGCAATGTAGTAGCCGATAACGATGATCGCCAGGCTCAAAATCCCGTCATAGACTTTGGCTTGAGCCCAGTAAAGTTGGCGTCTCTCTTTTTCGATTAAGAGCTCAAATATCAACGTCAGCGAGAAGGCAATGGCAACCATCATCGCATACAGGTTGGTGTTAGCCGCCAGCGCTAACAAAATCGCAATCGGCCAATAGCGTCGCTCCCGAGCGGGGAAAACAGTACAGGCCGCAAACAACAACAGCATGCCAATGCCATAGTTGCGCGCCACCAAGAGAAACTCGTAAAACGGCAGATAGCTAAAAATAAATAGGGTTTTGACCCAGCGCGGGAAGGGACTATATCGCCACAGAATGCACACCGCTCCAATGGCAATAATCAGGTGCAAGATCTGCATCGCCACGGGGTTATCAAAAAACAGCTTGGTACCTGCCACCAACAAATGCCATAGGGGTGGATGCCCCCGGTCATAGTGCAGGTTACTGATTAACTCTCCCCAAGACTGGCTGTCCCGAGCAATCAGCCACACGTTCATCTCATCTCGCCACATGGACTGTCTTAAGAGGCCGATCAGCCCCAGGCAACCGAAGAGGATGGGAATCCCCCAGGCTGAAGCGTAGATGGTTTTGAGGAAGGTTTTGGGATCGGGGGTGGACGGGGTCATTTTTGTAAGAATGGGCAAGATGGTGGGTAGTGGGTGGAGAGAAAGAGAGAAAGAGAGAAAGAGAGAAAGATGGAGATGAGGAAGATGGGGAAGTTATGGGTTGGGGAATTCTAATATTTGCACGAGTTCGAGGGTATCAAAACTGCCGATAGGTTGGTGGTTGATGGGTAGTTGGGGCAGGTCTTTTGACAATAGCCAGAGGTAGCCGGGGGGTATATTCTGGGCAAGGGTGTCCAGACGTTGCCCTTTGTGGGGGGTGTAAAACCGCAGCAGGGTGCCTGTTTTTACGCCGAGGTCGGGGGCAAAGTTAATCGGCTCTGATTGTAGAACGATTTGGATTTCTGGCTCTGAGAGAAAATTTTTGAGATCGGCGTTGGCGTTTCCCAACTGATACGTGGCCCCGGTGGCTAGCAGGGCTAACCAGTTGCTCAGCAGTAACCCGACTAACCAACGAGATCGAGTATGGACAAACTGGCTGGTGAAAACCCAGCCCAACCCTAAGCTGAGGGCAATGGGGGTATAAGGGGTGATTTCACTGCGGTTAATTGGCAATAAGTCAGGGGTCAACACGAGCAGGCTGAGTCCAACCAGCCCACTTCCCAGCCCTAATAAGAGGCCATTGATGAGTTTTAGGCCAAGCCGTAGGCTAGGCGTTGGTTTCTGAGTCTGGGCAAGGGTGTCCATCGCGACCCCTGCAAAGAGTGCCAAAAAGGGATAGGCCGACAGCGCATAGTGGGGCATACGGGTGGTCGCAGCGCTGAGAATCGCAAAGAAAAAGACGGGATAGGCCAGCAGCCAAAGTCGGGTGTATCTAAGGCGATTATGTCTAAAAACAAGGTAGAGACCCGCGATCGCAAAAAACACCCAAGGAAAATCATTTATCAATAAATTCAACGGATAAAACAGCGGATTATCACCACTCTGGGACTGCTCTACCCCCAATCGTCGGGGAAAGGCGACCAACTCTTGCCAAAGCGCGCCGCCAAAGCGCTGCCAGCAGAGATAGAGCCAACCCAGCGTAGGCAGCAACCCAGTGAGAAACCCGGCATACAGGCTGGGACTGCTGAGGTGTCGGTGTCGTCGTTGCTCAAAAACCAGATAGGGAACCAGGCAGAGCATCGGCAGCGCCGCCAGGAAGCTCCTCACCAGAAAACCAAACCCCAGACAAAACCCTGCTAAAAATTGAAAGCCTGATTGGTTTTGGGCCCGGTTTTGAGACCAGCTTTCTTCTGCCCTGAGCAGGCAAAACACGCTGAGCAAGATGCCGCAGGTAAAGACAATATCGGGGGTGGCAAATCGACTGTACTGGAGCCACAAAAACGTCGCACTCAACGACAGGCTCCCCCACAGCGCCGCCGCTGCCCCTATCAGCCGTTTGCCAATTTCGTAGGTCAAAATAGTGCAGCCCAGACTTGCGAAAACACTGGGCAACCGGACTGCAAGTTCATTTTGGCCCAAGACCTGCATTGAGATCGCCAATAGCCAGTATGGCCCCGGCGTTTTGTGGTGCAAGGTATCCCAGGGGTGGACCCAATCCCCCGTATCGAGCATCAGCCGAGCCCGGCTGGCATAGAGCCCCTCGTCATAGGCAATCAGGCTCTGGTGCTCTAAATTAAAAAATCCGGCCAGCAGCAGCGGCAATGACCAGACCACCAGCAACAACCAGGGCGTCTTCCCGATGAACCGCAAGGGACGAGAGATTGCTATGGGCAATATCTGCGTTGGGGTCACTTAACTCCTAGCTCCTGACTCCTAACTCCTGCATTCTGGCCTTTTACCCGCTTTAGCACTATAGCCTCACCCAGGTCGTCCTTTACAGCGAGTTGTATGATGGGCTTTTGATTGACCCACGTCCGGTGCTGCCCAAGTTTCTAAATCACGAACGTCTGGATGCGGGTCTGCTTGCGATCGCATCCCTTACCCTCTATCTCTGGCAACTGGGCCAGGTGCCGCTGCGTGACTGGGATGAAGGCACGATTGCGATGGTGGCCCGAGAGATGCTGCGCTCGGGGGAGTGGCTGCACCCGACGCTGTATGGCGGGCCTTACTTAAATAAACCGCCGCTGGTGGAGTGGCTGATGGCGACCAGCTTTGCCATAGGCGGGGTTGGCGAATGGACAGCGAGAATTTTACCGGCTGCGATTAGTGCGCTCTCAATCCCCTTAATGTACTGGGTAGGCCGCGAACTTTTCCAAAACCGCCAGACTGCATTGTTCAGTGCGCTGGTCTATCTGAGCCTGTTGCCCGTGGCCCGGCACAGTCGTCTGGCCATGCGGGATGGCATCGCTGTGACGTTGTTTCTGGTTTTACTGCTGGCGGTGCTTAAAGCCCGTCGCGATCGACGTTGGGCGCTGTTGGCGGGGACTGCATTGGGGGGGCTGATCCTCACCAAAGGGATTTTGGCACTGCTGCTAGCGGGGATTGTCGGGATTTTTTTACTGGTCAATCGTCAGTGGGCACTGCTGGGCAGCATTTATGCCTGGGGGGGGGTTGCCTTAGGCTGTTTGCCAGCCCTTGCCTGGTACGGGACGCAGCTGCAGCACTACGGGGGGCTGTTCTGGCAGGCGCATTTTCTCTCCCAATCGTTTGACCGAGTCTGGAGCACGGTTGAGAACAACCAGGGACCGCCCTGGTACTACGGGCTTGAGCTGTTGAAATATAGTTGGCCCTGGCTATTGCTCTGGCCGGGGGGGCTCTGGCTGGCCTGGCAACACCGACGACAGGATTGGGGGCAGCTGATCTGGGTGGGAACGCTGGTTTATCTAGGGACGATTTCCGTTATGGGGACCAAACTGCCGTGGTACATCATGCCGCTATATCCGTTTGTGGCACTTGCCATCGGGGCGCAGCTGGCAGCGTTTTGGCAGCAAAATCGGGCTCCTCGGTGGTTGGGGCGGGTGCTGGCTTTTTTGGCGGTGGTGTTACTGGGGGGCGGTGGATACTTTGGCTGGGCTGAGCAGGAGCCAATGTTGATTGCGATCGCAGTGTCCCTAGCTATTACCCTGGGTTGGACAGCGGTGAGGATTTTTGCGTGCGATCGCGCGTTTGCAATCCCGCTGATCGCAGGGTTCTATCTGACGCTGCTGCTCTTTGTCAGTTCTGACCTGTGGCTATGGGAACTGAATGAGGCATATGCGGTGAAGCCAGTGGCGGCAATGGTGCGATCTCAGACCCCAGTGGGGGCTGAGATTTATACGACCTTTGCCTATAATCGCCCTAGCCTCGACTTTTACAGCGATCGACGGGTGGTGGCGATTGAGCCAGGGCAAATAGAGCAATATTGGCAGCCAGACACCTATTTTTTGGTAGAACAACCAGAGGCGTTACCCTCCTTTCGAAACCTGGGTTCGTCTGGAGGATTGGCACTGGTTTTGCCTGAATAAAAAATATGCGAGAAAATTTGAACAGGTTCGTATCGTGAAGCTTCAACGTTCCCAATCACCCGTCTCACACGACCTAAATTCTTAGACGATACCCTTACTGTCCACGTCCTGGTTTACAATCCACAAAACCCAATGCTTCGCTATCAAGGAAACTTGCAATTGCCATTTCAATCACAGACTCAATTGGATAATCTATTTCAGCAGCACGATTAGCTAGAGCTGTACGGATTCGCTCAGGCAATCGCCCTAAAATCACTTCAGCATCAGTAGAGGAAAGTTGCTCTTGAAGTTTGGCTTTCATAGCATTACCTTTCAGTTGGAATCTGGGCATTATAAGGAGGTTCAGTAGCTCTCAGAATTATGGCTTCTAGTTCCAATAATAACGCGGGATTCCCCCAATGAGGAATAACCTGAAATGCTATCCGAACATCCTCATCCCTGTATTTATCGAGCCATGCCCACAAAAATGCTTTGTGCCCACCACTGAAGCGTCCTCGTAGACTTTTAGTCTTGCCGACGTAAAGCAATCCCTCGGTTTTGTGTCGAATTGCATAAATACCAGGACGAACAGGAATATCAACAAATTTACGGTTCAAGGATTGGCATTGCTCAAATGGAGTAAAGGCGATCTCATCCAAAATACTTTGAGCTTGGAATTGCAACTCAGCATCATTTGTTGCCATGGGAATAAAAAATCTGACTGTGTAAAATTATATGCTGCTTCGACTGTCAGTCAGAAATTTGAGTTCGCATGATCTTGGACTATGTCAAGTCTCACGATTATCGATTATCTTATATCTCTCCTCTTTGTAGTAACCTATTATTGGTGAAAATTCTTCCGAAAATATTTCTTCAATTTCTATTGAAAACAAGCTTGTCGGCACAATAGCTGGAATATCGGAACTTCGATAATAAAAGACTTCCCCAGTGATTGAAACATTGAGAAGTATTTTGAATGCATTCTGCACCATTTCTTTTTGGTCTTCAGTCCCAAACCACCATTCTAGATAACATGTTAACTCTCCGGGATTGGCCTCCTGAAGAACAATCACGGAAAGCTCAAAGCCCTTCCAGACAGCCTCCAACTTAGACCTTAATGAATCGATTGATTCTGCTGTTGGGACTGCAAACGTAACGCATGCCGTCATCTTGAAACCCCTTTGCAGTCTAAACAATATTGTTAAACCGAAACTTTCCGTCTAATCACTACTATGGAGTAGTTAAACAGAAAGTTTCTAGATAAAACCACTAGCATCCCCCGTTCCTATCCACTAACTCCTTCACATCTCTGACAAATTCATCAATCCGCTCGATCGTGCTATTCCAGGAGCACATTAGTCGGGCACCACCGACGCCGATGAAGGTGTAAAAATGCCAGCCGCGCTGATGCAGTGCCTCAATTAGGGCAGGGGGCATTTCGACAAAAACACCGTTGGCCTGCCGAGGTGAGATAAATTTCAACTCGGGCAGGGCAGTAAGTTGTTCTTCTAAGTGGGCGGCACATCGATTGGCGTGGGCAGCATTGGGTAACCACGCCCCGGTCTCTAGCAGGCCGAGAAACTGGGCCGAGACGTAGCGCATCTTAGAGGCCAGCTGCCCGGACTGTTTGCAGTGATAGTCAAAATCCTCGGCCAGGGATTTGTCAAAAAAGAGAATCGCCTCCCCCAGGGCCATGCCGTTTTTGGTGCCGCCAAAACACAGCACATCTACGCCACTGCGCCAGGTGATGTCAGCGGGGCTGGCGTCCATGGCAGCAACCGCATTAGAGAAGCGGGCACCGTCCATGTGGAGCTTGAGCTGGTAGCGATCGCACACTTCCCGAATGCCCCGTAACTCGTCCAGAGAATACAGCGTCCCCAGCTCCGTTGCCTGGGTCAGGCTAACCGCTTTGGGTTTGGGGTAGTGCAGGTCGCTGCGCTTGGTTACCAGCGATTCAATCGAGCCTGGCGTGAGTTTACCCTCATCGCCATGGCCCAGAAGCAGCTTTGACCCGTGGGTAAATAGCTCCGGCGCACCGCATTCGTCCGTCTCCACATGGGCAACTTCGTGGCAAATGATGCTGTGATAAGACCGACACAAAGTACCCAATGCCAATGAGTTAGCGGCAGTACCGTTAAAAACAAAAAAGACCTCGCAATCGGTCTCAAAAATCTCTCGAAACCGATCCGCAGCCCGCCGGGTCCACTCATCTTCACCATAGGCTTGGGCATAGCCCGCATTGGCCCTGGCGAGGTATTCCATCACCTCGGGGCAAATACCAGAATAATTATCGCTTGCGAATTGTTCAAGCATTGCAAGTAAGTTGAAAACTAAAGGGTAAACAGTTTTGACTACCTATGGAAAAACGGATAGGTCCTACACCTTAGTGCGATACGATCTCGAACTCAATCACTGGTGCTAATTGTACTGAAAGTTTTACTACCCTTCGCCCTTGCCCTTCGCCTTTCCCCCTTCCCCCTTCCCCCTTCAGAAGACGCTCAGTTTACGTTTTTACGCTAACAGATGCATTACCTAAATAGACGCTCTATGATAAGGGCTCAGCCCTGCCCAGGCGTGATTAAGCGATGTCTGACAAGTCCCCATCTAAGCCTACCTCTGACCCCAAGCCTCAAGCCAAAAAACTGCCGCTGCGGGCGGTGCTGGTGATCCCGTTTATTTTGCAAATTGCAGCGGCAGTGGGTCTAACTGGATACTTTTCGCTCCGCAATGGACAGCGGGCGGTTAATGATTTAGCCTCCCAACTGCGGAGCGAGATCACCCATCGGATCGAAGAACGCCTGATCGATCATGCTGAGATTCCCCATTTGCTTAATCAAATCAATGCGGCGGCGGTGCGTCGGGGTGAGCTGAGGACCCAAGACGCAATGAGCGAGCTGTATCTGTGGGAGCAGATCCAGTATTTAGACGATGTTACCTGGCTATACGTGGGGGGGGAGCGCAGCGGGTCGTTTCTCGGGGTTACCCAAACCGCCGAGGATGAGTATCTGGCGGTGATCAACGATGCGTCTTCGGGATTTAACGGTCACTACTATACCCTCGATGAATTTGGAGAGCGCAATGAGCTGGTGCGGGTTACCCCGGTGGACTACGATGCGCGCACCCGCCCCTGGTATCAAACAGCGGTCGAAGCTGAGCAAGGGGTCTGGAGCGATATTTACCCAGCATTTGGGTTGCCCCAGCTGATTTTGAGCGCGGTGCTGCCGGTTTACGATATCGACGGCACGCTATTGGGGGTTACTGGGGTTGATCTGTCCCTGGATGATATCAGTGAGTTTTTGCAGAGCCTCAGCATTGGAGCGTCGGGGCAGGCTTTTATCATGGAGTCGTCAGGCCTGATGGTGGCTAGCTCAACTGGCGAGAAACCTTATAAAAATGGACCAGACGCGCAAAATTTGGAGCGCATTGCTGCCACTGAAAGTCAAGACCCCCTCACCCAGGCAACGGCAGCGTTTCTCACAGACCAACTTGATCTCGAGCAGTTTGAGGGCCATCAACAGCTCAATTTTCAATTTGATCAGCAGCGGCAGTTTATCCAACTCTCTGCTTTTGAAGATCAGCGAGGGATTAACTGGTTGACGGTGGTGGTACTGCCTGAGGCGGATTTTATGGCCCAAATTTGGGCCAATACGCGCACCACGATCTGGCTGTGTTTGGCGGCCCTTGTGATCGCAGCTGGCTTCGGCTTTTTTACCACCCGTTGGATTATTCGCCCCATCCTACGGCTGAGTAATGCCAGTCAGGCGATGGCTCAGCAGGTCCGCTCCCCCCAAACCCAAGCCCTCGATCAGCGTATTGACACAATGGGAATTCGAGAACTTGACGTCTTGGGTCAGTCTTTTAACCAAATGGCCGATCAGCTACGCCGCTCCTTTGGCACCCTGTCAACCAACAATGAAGCCCTAGAAGCCCGAGTTGCCCAGCGAACTGCCGACCTACAAAAGGCCAAAGAGAGAGCCGATGCTGCCAACCGCGCCAAGAGTGAATTTCTTGCCAACATGAGCCACGAGCTGCGCACCCCGCTCAATGCCATCCTCGGCTTTACCCAATTATTGTTGCGCGATCGCACCCAGCCGTCCGAAAACCGCAACAATCTAGAAATCGTGAACCGCAGCGGAGAGCATTTGCTCAATTTGATCAATGACGTTTTAGAAATGTCCAAGATTGAGGCCGGTCAAATCTCTTTGAATGAGTCAACTGTTGATTTGAAGCGGTTTCTAGACACCCTGGAGGCGATGTTGAGGTCGCGGGCAACAGCCAAGAACTTGTCGCTCACCTTTCGCATTGATAAAGCTGTGCCCCAGGCGATCCGCACAGATGAGGGGAAACTTCGCCAAGTCTTAATCAATCTGTTGGGCAATGCCATCAAGTTTACCCAACAAGGCAAGGTCACCCTGCGGGTAAAAGTAGGTGAATCCTTGATTAAAGGCCAGCAAAAATCCCGAAAATCCAGAGCTTTGATTTTTTCGGTTACCGATACCGGTTCAGGCATTCCCGCCACAGAGCTAGACAATATTTTTGATGCCTTTGTGCAGGCCAAAACCATTAAGCGCAGTCAGCGAGGTACCGGCTTGGGGTTAGCCATCAGCCGCCGATTTGTCCGTTTACTCGGGGGCGAACTGGTGGCGACCAGCAAGTTGCGCAAAGGCAGCACCTTCTCCTTTGATATCCCCCTGGTGGTCGCCCAGGTTCAACAACAACTTGACCCTCAATCCACGCCTCAGGTGGTGGGCATCGCGGCAAACCAGCCCAGCTATCGCATCCTGGTGGTAGACGATCAGCCAGACAACCGATCGGTGCTATGTCAGCTCCTGACCCAGGTGGGCCTCACTGTCCGTGAAGCTGACAATGGTCAAGCCGCTGTGGATAGCTTCAAAGCCTGGCATCCCCATCTGATCTGGATGGATATGCGCATGCCTGTGATGGATGGATACGAAGCAACACGACAGATTAGAGCGCTGAGGACGGAAAAAAAAGGCGAAAGGCGAAAGGCGAAAGGCGAAAGGACTTTGGAGACGGTGGACGATTCTAATTCCCCTTCGCCCTTTTCCCTTCACCCCTCACCTATCATCATTGCTCTTACCGCGAGTGTATTTGAAGAAAAGCGCGAGCAGGTACTAGCCGCAGGCTGTAATGATTTTGTGCGCAAGCCCTTTCGAGAGGCGATTATTTTCGAGAAAATGGCTGAATATCTGGGACTGCAATATGTTTACGAGACAGCACCCGCTGTATCCGCAGCGCCTTTGTCCCCAGATTCACCGGTAGCCCCGCCACCCGCTCCTGCTTCGACAGCAGCGGGTTGGGTCCCCCTCATCGGCGGCAGTCAGGTCGGCGGCGGTCAGGTCACGGAAAAAACTCTGGTGAAATCACTCAAACGCTTACCGTCTCAATGGTTAGCTGAGCTACACCGGGCCGCGATCGCAGTGGATCGAGATTTGATTTTGCACTTGGTACAACAAGTACCCTCCTCAGAGCAGGCTCTGAGCGATCACTTAGCGAGTCAAGCCAAGCAGTTTGAGTACGATGCCATCCTGAAGTTGATTCAATCAGCCGCCCGCGACCCGGTCTAATTTGTTCCCCAGTACATCGAAAAAACTCTGGTGAATAAATATTTGTGAGGTAAATCTAAAATTACGTGACTGATTTTCTAGGGGGTGTCCACAAAATTTTATGCTTAATATCACCTCCACACACCACGCAAGCCAAAAACTGTGATCAAACCTAACGCTTCCCATCCTTACCAAATTCAAGATCATGAGGCGTTTGCCCTCAATGATCCTAATCAAGCCTGGCAAGTTAAGTCTGGGCATATTGCCCTATGCCGGGTTGCCCTCGAAAATGGCAAACCCACCGGCCAGCGCCAGTGCTTTTTTACCGTCAACCCCGGCGAAGTCGTCTTTGGGGTGACGCCTCAAGACAGTGAGCTGGTCGCGATCGCCCTAGAGCCTACGGTCGTGGTCCCCGTTTAGAATCGAGACTTCAAA
>JBCCRZ010000075.1:0-14525 GCA_039200855.1 Cyanobacteria bacterium P01_D01_bin.44
TCAGTATTGCTCCTTAAAAACCAGAGCGGGTCTCAAGGCTTGCTGCTATGACGGGCATCCTGACTATTAAGTCGTCACTCCCTAGCCAGTGCAGTGCATCTGCTCCCTCTTTTATGACCACAAATTTCGTATCATCTCAGCCGCTTTCCTTTTCCTCGGAGATGCGTGTCGTGATTACCGCCGATCAGCTACTCCAGCGATATCAAGCTGGAGAACGCGATTTTTCTGAGGTGCAGCTAATCGGGGCTGATCTCTCGGATCAAGTTTTAACGGAGATTAGTTTGCGGCGTGCCGTGCTCGATCGGGTGGATTTATCCGGGACAGACCTATCGCATGCCAATCTGCGGGAAGCGTCTTTGATAGATGCCAATCTGTCAGGGGCCGTGCTGACCCAGACCAATCTAATCAGCGTTAATCTGACCCGAGCCAATCTGATCGGTAGCGATCTATGCGAAGCGGGTTTACGAAGTACGAACCTAACCCAGGCTGACCTGAGTCAGACAAAGCTGTGCGAAACCCTTTTGAACGAGGCAAATCTGGAATCAGCGACCCTATGGAATGCTGATTTAAGGGGGGCTAGTTTATATCGCAGCCGCCTGATGCAAGCTGACTTGACGGGGGCGACCCTAGACCAAGCCAACTTGACGGGGGCGTTACTCAACAAGGCAAAGCTCTGTAAGGCAACGCTGCTAGAGGCCCAACTCAGCGGGGCGAAGCTAGAGAATGCCGACTTCAGTCAGGCTGATTTGACCCGAGCCCGCCTGAATAGCTGCAACTTATTTCAAACCCGATTGAGTCAAGCGAACCTGCGCAGCGCTAACCTCAGTTGGAGTTCTCTACGATGTGCTGATCTCAGTGGGGCAACGCTCTACCGAACAAAACTGAGCTGGGCAAATTTGACGGATGCAACTTTAACCGATGCTGTACTGATTAGCGCAGATCTAAACCAAACCAATTTTCACAATGCCACCCTGACGGGGGCAATTTTGCCCGATGATTTTTCGGCCTAGAAAAAGGGTAGAGACTTTAACGGCCATTGCAGGACGGTGATGGCGATTTGTTCTTGCTGTAGATAGGCGTAGATTTGCCGTTGCCAACGACCGACGCGATGTCTGGCCTCGATTGATTCTAAATGGAGCCAGGACGCGGCCACGGTTAAACTTTGCCGAGAGCTCAGGGGGCTTTGCTGGAGTAACCTCAGCCAGCTCAAAACAGACTCCGGGAGGGCTTGGGTCAATCGCAGTGAAATCGCCTCTGTCGAAAAACTTTGGGCATAGGCCGATGTTAAGAAAGGCTGATAGGCTTCAGCTTCAGATGTTTGTTGCAGGACAAAAGCCAGCATGATGCCTTTGATGGCGCGGCGGAGCTCAGCACTTTGCTCCCCTTGCAGCTCGGGCATAAAAGGGATCTGGGTTAAGGATTGGTTCACGTTCTCAGGATCGCCCACGCTGAGGTGGGTGCCTTCTACAACCACCAGTAGATGTTTGGGGCCTGCCAGTTGGGTAAAGGGCTCGAGCTGCTGCCCCAGGATGGGGGTGACCCCGTCTTGAGTGCCAGTCAGCATGAAAGTGGGGACCGTTACTTGGCTCAGGCTCTGGGGGCCAAACAGCTTGCCTACCAGAGGATTCATGGCGACGACTTGAACGATGCGCTCATCACTCAGGTCAATAGGGGTGGCCGGTAAATCAACGGCGGCGCACTGGAGCCAATCGGCAGGTGTCACCCCCACCGGCTGTAGATCATCACAAAACTGGGCCAGCTCGCTCACATCTAGGGCGGCTCCGGCCAGGGCCAACCCGGTGTACCCCCCCAGGGAATGTCCCATCAGCACGACTTGCTCGGTGTTAAACCGATTGGCAAAAGCCGTGCGGGTTTGGTTCATCCAGGTCAGTCGATCTAAGACGTAACTGACATCTCGGGGGCGATCTAAAAATTCGTCGGCGGGTAAAATCCGGCTGGGTTGCTCAATCACGTCGGGATCAATGGCGACCTGGGAGAGGGCCTCGACGTTACTGCCGGGATGCTCAATTGAGATGGTCGTAACCCCATGGGAGGCAAGATGTTCGCCCAGATAGGCGAGGAATCGACGATCAGCCCCAAACCCGTGGGAGAGGACCACCATTGGGCCAGGGCGAGTTTCTTCGGCCCAGTAAATATCCACCGGGATCGTCCGTTCGCGATCGCGATCGAAAAACATCAGCGTACGCTGCTCAATGGCCTGGGGACCCATTTTGGTTGGATCGAGCGCTGACGACGGGACAAAGGTTTCTGAAACCTGTAACTCTTTATCGAGGACAGTGCTGAGCGTTTGGCCCTGGAGACGAGACAAATTGAGTTGAGACACCAGCGAGATCGCAGCTGTCACATCCACTTCTACGGTTTCCTGGGGGATCGACCGCAAAATGTTGATCACACTGAAGCCATCGGCATGGTTCGCAGCCTCTCGGATCGCCCCCTGGAGCTGCGCTAAGGTCAGATCAGGGGCAATGCTGGTGAGGGTGTCGAGCAGCATCTCACCATTAGCAGAAGCCAGTACGTCTTCGATCATGCGATCGCTCATGGCCGGATCCAGGGCCAGTCGATTGCCCAAAAGCTGGCGAACTTCAGGGGTTAAGGCAGACTGATACATCCGTAGGCGATTCGGGACTTCCCCCGTTTGGGCAAAGGTTTCCAGATCTTGAACGTAGACGGTTTGGCTAATTGGGCCAATCTTTAAAACAATTTGCTCAGCAGCCTGGGCCGCGGTCGCGATGGCCGTCATGCCCGTCGCCATCGCCAGGCTTAAGCAGTTCACAATAAACTTTGATTGCCCCCGACGCAGGCATTGAGACCAAAGGCTTTGAGGCCGAGGGAAACGGGGAAAATTATTAGGAGAGAGAACCATAGAGGGTTGAGCGATACGGCCAAGCCAGGAGCTTTGCTCAAAACTTGGGTGTGTGTGGTTGGCCTACCTTTCAGGGGGATGCCAAGAAAATGATGCGTCTAAATTTTTTTTAAAGGGCTGTGTGTAGGTTAAAAGAAATTTGTAGGAGATAGGAGTTCTTCTTAAACTTTCATTAGATTTAGAGTTTCTAACGGTGTCGATTTTAAGTAGAGGTACTCATTATCAAATCTATGTTCATTGACTGAGCATTGCCATCAGCATAGCAAGGGGTTCTTTTTGAAAAGCTACGGTAATCCGCAGAAGTTTTAGGTATGCGTGCTCCTATAGTCGGTGTGATGGGGTCTGGCGAGTTAGCCCCTGATGTGATTTGTGCAACGGCCTATAAGTTAGGTTGCCAGATTGCCCAGCACGGTTGGGTGCTGTTGACCGGAGGCCGCAATGTTGGGGTGATGGATGCCGCAAGTCGGGGCGCGCTTGATGCTGGGGGGCTGACGGTGGGGATATTGCCTGATGCTGAGGCAAGGGCTTTGTCAGACAGCGTCATTATTCCCATCTTTACTGATATGGGCAGCGGTCGTAACAATATTAATGTGTTGTCTAGTCAGGTGGTGGTGGCCTGTGGCCTGGGGGCGGGCACTACGGCAGAAATTGCCCTGGCGATTAAAGCGCAAAAGCCCGTCATAATGATGGGGATGGACCCGCTGACAGTCTCGTTTTTTCAGCGGTTGGGGCCGGTGATGGTAGCGGCAACGGTTGAGCGAGCCATTGACCAAATCCAAAGCTGTTTGGCGAAAACAAACGATTAGACCCATAAAAAGCCAGAAAGCCCTGATATCTGGCCTGAAAATCGGCTTTCTTATTCTTTATACTTAATTATCTATGAAAAAACAGCCTAATGGCTGGCTTGTTATCATTAGCCATTGATAACATCCACTGGTAACAGCCATTCCATGAATGTTGCCAATGGATACGCTCATTACCTAGGCATAATAGGGGTAAATCAAGTGACCGAAGATCCACAGCAACGAGATGACTTCATGATGCCCCGAGCCTCGTATCGGGGGGAGTTTACCCCTGAAAATTTTGTCTTTAACGCAAATTTACAGGAATTTGCTAATCGCATTTCTCTGATTTGCAGCCTTGAGACCGGGGGCAAAATTTCTTCTATCGAGGCCTACGAGCAAATCAAAGCCCTTTGGAAAGCACTCAAGGCCTCTAAGAAAAACTTGATTCAGGATAATCAGGACGACGGCTCAGATTCGGCAAAATAATCTGCCACAATTTTGACGATACGCGCCGAGGATTTTCCATCTCCGTAAGGATTGATCGCTTTTGCCATAGCTTCGTAGGCGGCGGGATTGGCCAATAGCCCGGCGGCCGCGGCGGTGACTTCGGCTGGCTCAGTGCCCACCAGTTTGGCCGTGCCAGCCTGCATAGCCTCGGGGCGTTCCGTGGTTTCCCTGAGTACCAGCACCGGCTTACCCAAACCAGGGGCTTCTTCTTGCAGCCCACCCGAGTCGGTAAGCAGCAGATAGCAGCGCTGCATAGCCCCCACCAGTTGTCCATAGTCGAGGGGCTCGGTCAAAAAGACACGGGGGTGGTCACCCAAAGCGGCCCGCAGCGGATCGCGGACCGTGGGGTTGCGGTGCAGCGGCAGCAACAAAGCGGTATCGGGGAATTTGTCCAGGATTTGCAAAAAGCTTTGGGCAATATCGGCCAGGGGGGCACCCCAGTTTTCGCGGCGATGCACCGTTGATAAAATCACCCGATACTGACTCCAATCCAACCCTGGGATATTGCAGGGCAGCCTCTTATCGGCCACCGTCAACAGCGCATCGATCACGGTGTTGCCGGTTTGGTGAATCGCCCCAGTGACGCCTGAGCCCTTGACATTCGCCACGGACACCGAGGTGGGGGCAAAATGCAGGGTCGTAATTTGGGATACCAGGCGTCGATTGGCTTCTTCTGGAAAGGGGTTCAAAATATCGTCGGTGCGCAGGCCCGCCTCAACATGGCCGACTGGGATTTTTTGATAAAACGCCGCCAGGGCCGCTGCAAAAGCAGTTGTGGTGTCCCCTTGAACGATCACCATGTCAGGAGACAGCTCTTTGAATAAGCGTTCTAGCCCCTGTAAGCTACGACAGGTGATGTCCGTTAGGGTTTGCTTAGGCTGCATGATGTTGAGATCATAATCGGCTTGCAGCTCAAACAGTTGCATGACTTGATCAACCATTTCGCGGTGTTGCCCTGTGAGAATGACCTGGGTCTCAAACCCTGGTGTTTTTTTAAACTGTTGAATCACAGGGGCCAACTTGATGGCCTCGGGGCGCGTCCCCAAGGTAATACAGACCCGAATTGGTGAAGTCATGGTTAATTTTGATGGAGTAAACGGGCAACGTCGTTAGGCATCTAAGGCATCTAAAATGATGCTCGAATTATTACAATATCTTGACTTGCCATGGTCTGGCCCTGTTCCATTTGCCGGGGTTTCTCCGGAGCCATTACCCACCGTGTTCTACAGCTCTACTGCCCATCACTGAGGATATTTCTGAGTGCCTATGTCCCACCCCATTGCCCTCACGCCGCCGTTACTGCAAGCCCTCGATCTGAGTCCTGCAGAGGCGGTTTTAACCCCGCTGCTTGAGGCTCAAGGGGTAGAGCCCTCCCTACGCATTCGCTTTGAGATCGATTACCCCCGCGAGCCCAGCGATCCGAGGGAGCTGTCTGAAATTCCCGAGGTGAGGCTATGGTTTATTCGCCTCGATAGTCGGTATCCCTGGCTACCCTACTACCTGGATTGGGAAGCGGGAGAGTTAGCCCGCTATACCGCCATGCTGGTCCCCCATCAATTTGGCCCTGATGGCATTCGCTATAACCCAGAGGGCCTCGAGATTTTCGTTATGCAAAAGGTGTTTGTGCTGTCCCAATGGCTGCGCGATGGTCAAGGACCGGCCCGAGGGGGCCATCGCAACCTCGAAGGCCGGTCCAAGCTCAAGCTGATGCTGAAAACCCTTGGGTATGAGTTGGATGATGGGCTGTTTGAGTTATTGGCCTAAAGATTGCCTCTAGTCCAAGAGTGCGATACAACTCGTACTGGTGTAATCCGGCACGGGGATTGCCCGCAGGAAGGAGACCCCTCAAGGAGACCCCTAAATGGCAGGGATTTTGGGAATAGTAATTGGCTCGCTGGTGTTAATAGCCGGTCTAATCTGGTTTTTGATAGAACGGCAATATCGCCAGCGACCGGGCAATCGCCTGGCCTTTGCTGCTGGCGAGTGGAACATTACCACCTATGAACCTCAGCACTATGTGATTGTCGGTGCCCCGACCTTAATCAATCAGACTCGTACCCTCGAAATTATGGTGCCAGAGCTCCAGGCTGAGGCCACGTTGCTGGCGAGGGATACCCTGGAGGGCGTGACGGTGAATATTCGGCTGGTGCCGGATCATCCTGACGCGGCGGCTCGGCCCGACAACTACTGGTTTGCCTACATTGTCAAGCTGGGCAAGACCACCCGCATGAAGATCGAAGTGGATATTAAAGGTCCTGATCTGCGTTCCCTCAAGGCAATTTGGGTGCGGGTTCAATACCTGACCTATGGGCCAGGGGGGCGGGTGCCCAAGACGGGGCATGTAATGGTGCCACTCAGGTTTCCTAAGCCTGAGGCGGCCAATCGCTGGCGAGAGACGGCGGTGGCGGATGTGCTGCCGGTTCCGACCCATTTGCTGACCCACCTTGATAGCCCCATAGAGGTGATCAAGCGCTATGTGGGTCCCCATTCTAAGCCGGACGATATTGTCACGATTGGGGAAACCCCGCTGGCGATTATGCAGGGGCGCTGGCGACACCCGAGTGATATCAAACCAGGCTGGTTAGCCCGGCGAATTTGCTACTTTTTTATGCCGACTTCAAGTCTGGCGACAGCCTGTGGGATGCAAACCCTGGTCGATATTTCGGGGCCGTGGCGAGTACTGTATGCGTTTATTGTGGGTGCGATCGCAAAGAAATTTTTAGGCAAACCTGGCCTGTTTTACGAGCTGGCCGGAGACCAAGCCCGTCTAATCGATGACATTACCGGCACCCTGCCCCCCTACGATCAGTTCATTGTGCTGGGTCCAGAAAAGGTGGATGAACTGGTGCAGCAAATTTATCAAGAAACTGGTCTAAAAGCCGCCATTGTGGACGTCAACGACTTGAAAGCGGTTAAAATATTGTCAGCCACTGAGAATACCGATTTAGACTTGGTTAACCAGGCTCTGATCGATAATCCGGCTGGCAACGCCGATGAGCAAACACCCGTTGTTCTGATTCGTCCTAAGCCCTAACTATTTGAGTAGACAATTGAGTTTTGCTCAGGTCTAGGGTGCTCCCTATCGCAGCCTATGTCGCAAGCTAACGCTACTGATGAAGAGTCACTCACGATTCGAGCCGTTCATTTTCGGGATTTAGATAAGCTGATTCCTGATGATGGGATAGAGGTCGTGGTGTCTGGTCAATTTACCCAGGGTAGACAGCTGCCTGCTTATCTGAGACGGATGCGGGGCTGGTATGGTCCAATGCAGCTGCTAACACTGTTTCCCAACCCTCTGCAGCGTTGGTATTCAGCGTTTGTGGCCGAGCGCGATCATCAAGTCTGCGGTCTGGTGCAGGTGGCTCCTTTTAACCGCACTCGCAGTACGTGGCGGGTTGATCGGGTCGTCGTCCAGTCTGGGTTGGCCTCTGGCCAGGGGATGCCCCTGAAGCTTGATGTCGCAAGTCAGCTACTGCGCCACTGCTTTGAGACGATTTGGGAAGCCCACACCTGGATCAGTGAGACCGATGTCAATGACAATTTTGGACTGGCCCTCTATCGCCAGAATGGGTTTCAACCCTTGGCCCGGATTACCTATTGGTCTGTCGAAGCCGAGCGGCTCCAGGCGCTGGCTGAGCATGAGCCTGATTTGCCCAACCTGTTGCCCGTGAGCAACGCTGATGCCCAGCTGATTTATCAGCTGGAGACCGTCTCAATGCCGCCCCAGGTGCGTCAAGTGTTTGACCATCAAATTCAGGACTTTCGCTCCAATGTGCTTAGCAATGCGGGCGGGCGAGTGAGCCGCTGGATGCGGCGGGTGGAGACAGTGTCGGCCTATGTGTTTGAGCCCCAGCGTAAAGCGGCCATTGGCTATTTTCAACTTAAGCTGTGTCGAGATGGCTCCCAACCTCACCTGGCTAAACTGACGGTGCATCCGGCCTATACCTGGCTGTACCCAGAGCTAATGGCCCAGATGGCCAGAGTGGTGCAGGGTTTTCCGGCCCAGGCCCTGCGGCTAGCTTCCCTCGACTATCAACCTGAGCGCGAAAGCTATTTCAAGCGCATTCAAGCCAATGAGGTTGAGCATACGGTGATGATGTCCCGCTCGGTGTGGCACAAGGTGCGTGAGTCAAAAATGCCTTCTTTAGAAGGGCTGCACTTGCCAGATGTGCTCCAGGGGCTACAGCCTTCTGGTAACCCCATTCCGGGTCGGTTTTCTTGGTCGGCAGAAGGGCCAGTCGAAAGACCGCTAATAAGGCCAAACGATCGCTCCATTCGCTGGGAAGCGTCCTTGAACGCGCCTGACTCCCAGCCAGAAGCCGTTGAGGCAGATGGGGACAACGACATGAATGAACCGACTGACTAGGGTTTCAGTTTCTATGGGGCAGTTTGTTTCGGCGCTGGGGCTTGATGTTGGGACAAAGCGTATTGGTGTGGCTGGGTGCGATCGCACCGGCCTGATTGCGACTGGCCTGACCACCTTAGAAGGACAGTCCTTTAAAAATATCGTGGCGCGATTGCAGGCCTTAGTAAATGAGCGACAGGTGACCGTTTTGGTGGTTGGACTCCCTTATACCCTGGGGGGAGAAATCGGAGCCCAAGCCCGCCAGGTCCAGAAATTTACCCGGCGATTGTCCGCCGTTTTAGATCTGCCCGTTGAGTACGTCGATGAGCGCCTCACCTCCTTCCAGGCTGAGCAAATGCTCTTGGCCGAAAACCGAGCACCGTCTCGCCATCGTCCCCTGATTGACCGCAAAGCCGCTGCGATTATTTTGCAACAATGGCTAGATCAGCGACGGGCTGGGTCGGGCTAGGCGTATGGACCGCCATCGATTATCCTTGCAATCTATTCCTCTTTTATCCATTTTCATTTATTTACCCTGCGACCCTGGGACTGGGAGATTGACATGTCAGCCATTGAAGATCAGTTTGCAAACCCGACTGTGACGCTCGCCGATGACTCGGGGCTTACCCTCGATTGCTTTATTGAGCAAACCTTGACCGTTGAGGGGCGAGACTATTTGCTGCTGTTGCCGGTGGATGCTCCGATTGAAATCTTTGTGTGGCAGTCAGAAGAGGACGATGAGGAGGAGCTGCTAGCCGATGTAGACGACGCCCTGATTGATGAGCTGTTTCCGACGGCTCGGGCAGTCCTGGCTGAGCTGGATTTACTTCTTCAGCGCAGTGCCCACACGTTGACCGCATCGGGTGAGCTGCCCGAGCCCCAGGACGATAACTGTTTTTCCCTGGAGGTGGCTAATGACGATGGCGACCCCACCATTGATGAATTTCAGATGCTGGCTTCATTTTTTCACGAAGACGAACAATATACCCTCAGCACCCCGTTAGAACCTTTGCTATTTTTTGCAAAGCGCGATCGCAACGGTAAAACCACCCTGCTCTCGCCGGAAGAATTTGAGCAGATTCAATCGCAGTTGGAAGATAAGCTATTTGATGTTTTGGATTGACGTTTTATACCAAATCCGAGTAAAGTACCCCAGATTCAAAATCAGCCCCTCTGGGCCCGTCGGCAACTAAACGTGGATACCTAGACTTAAGGTGTTGTGTGTGAGTACTTGGACGAATATCGTAGCGTATTTAACACGTAGGGCATCTGCCCCACCCCCTACATCATGAAATCAGGTTTTTTCAAAAAATTGTTTTTTCTAGGCATTGTACCCGCCGCTTTGGCCGGTGCCGCCTGGCAAGGCTGGACCTGGTGGAGTTGGGCCAGCGGCCCGGTGCAAGCCGGAGCCAACGACGACAGCAGTCTGGTCCAGATTCAGATCCCCAATGGGACCTCAGCCGAGCAAATCGGTCGAGACCTCGAAGCCGCCGGATTGATCCACTCGACCACCGCCTGGAAACTCTGGACCCGGCTGAAGACGATGCGCGGTGCAGAAGGTGGGTTTCAAGCCGGAACCTATGCCGTTTCGCCTAGCCAATCTCTGGAAACCATTGCCAATCAAATTTGGAGCGGCGATGTAGTGCAGCTGGGCTTCACCATTCCAGAAGGGTGGAACCGCAGCCAAATGGCTGCTGCTTTAGACTCCCAAGGGCTGGTCGCCGCCGATGACTTTTTAGCGGCCACCGAGCAAATCCCCTACGATCGCTATCCCTGGTTACCTCAGTCATTGCCACATCTAGAGGGTTATCTTTACCCTGACACCTATCAGCTGCCGGGGGATAATATTACCGCTGAGGCCATCGTTGACATCATGCTCACTCGCTTTGAGCAAATTGCGCTGCCGGTTTACCAGCAGCAGTCTAGCCCCTATACCCTTCATGAATGGGTCACCCTGGCCAGTATTGTGGAGCTAGAGGCCGTGATTGCCGACGAACGGCCCATCATCGCCAGTGTCTTTGCCCGCCGTCTCGAAGAAGGTATCACTCTGGGGGCTGACCCTACGGTAGAGTATGGTTTGGGCGTGACGCAAACCCCTGAGAACCCACTCACCCTAGATCAGGTCAATACCCCTAATCCTTACAACACTTATATCAATCCGGGGCTGACGCCAACCCCTATTGCCAGTCCTGGTGTGGCCAGTCTAAAAGAATCTGTCGATCCCGAATATACTGAGTATCTCTACTTTGTAGCCCGCTATGATGGCACCCACGTGTTTAGCAGCACCCTGGCCGAGCATGAAACCGCCCAGGCGTTAATCCGCGATGGGATTGAGGCAGGTGAGTAAGGCAGCGGGGTAGTAGGGCGCTGAGATAAACTAAAGGTCGCGGTTGGGTGTTTTAAGGAGACATAAAAACCGACATGGCTCATTTGGGAAAATGGCTACAGCCAGATTTGGTATTGGGGCATTCAATTTTGGGGCTGACACCGGAGCTGATTGATCATTATCAGCTACGAGGTCTCATTTTGGATGTAGATGATACCCTAGTTTCTTTTCACCAGAGTGAGCCGCTGGCTGAGGTCGAGCAGTGGGCACAGGCGGTGCAATCAATTGCGGAAATTGTGCTGGTAAGTAATAACCTCAACCAGCCGCGCATTCGGCGGATTGCTGATGTGCTCCAGGTGCCTTTCTTTACCGGGGCGGGCAAGCCCTCGCGTCGTAAGTTGCGCAAAGCCGCTGCTATTTTGAACCTGCCACCTGACCAAATCGCTATGGTGGGCGATCGGTTATTTACTGATGTGTTGGCAGGTAACCGTCTCGGGATGTTTACGGTGCTGGTTGACCCGATGAGCGATCCGCAGGTAGACAGCCCTAAAAAGTGTGTCCACAATTTTGAGAGTTGGTTGTCGGTGCGCCTGGGAGTGACCTTAAAAGGATTCTCTGGATAAAAATTTAACCCAAAAATTTTTATCCCAAAACTGGATGTGATGCAGACCCCGCAAACCATCGTCGTTAAAATTGGGACGTCGAGCCTGACGCAGCCTCAGACGGGCTACCTCGCCCTGTCTACCATTGCCCGTCTGGTCGAGACCCTGGCCCAGCTGCGCCGTCAAGGTAATCAGATCATCTTGGTCTCCTCTGGGGCAGTGGGGGTGGGCTGTGCTCGATTGGGTTTGATCGAGCGGCCTACGACAATTTCTATGAAGCAGGCCATAGCGGCGGTAGGTCAGGGACGGTTGATGCGGGTCTATGACGATTTTTTTACGACGTTGGATCAGCCGATTGCCCAGGTCTTGTTGACCCGCAGCGATCTCGTACAGCGTTCTCGCTATGTCAACAGCTATCGTACTTTCCGACAGCTGCTGCAGCTGGGAGTGATTCCGATTGTGAACGAGAACGATACCGTTGCCGTAGACGAACTCAAGTTTGGCGATAACGATACCCTATCGGCCCTGGTGGCTAGCTTAGTTAGCGCAGATTGGCTGTTTTTGCTGACCGATGTCGATCGGCTTTACTCGGCGGACCCCCGACATCACCCCGATGCTCAGCCGATCAGCCTGGTCAATCATTTGGACGAACTCAAGGTTGATGTCGGGGAGCAAAGTTCTGGCTGGGGAACCGGTGGCATGGTGACTAAGTTGGAGGCCGCGCGGATTGCCACGACTGCCGGTATCCGCATGGTGATTACCGATGGACAGCAGCCTAGCAATATTCTCAAAATTTTGGCTGGCGAGGCCCTGGGGACTCAGTTTGCGCCACAGGTGAGCCCGGCGAAGGCCCGCAAACGCTGGATTGCCCATAGTTTGATACCGAGCGGACGGCTCTATCTAGACGAGGGGGCAGTTCGGGCCATTCATCAGCTGGGGAAGTCGCTGTTGCCTGCTGGCATCACGGATGTCGAGGGGGAATTTCAGCGGCAGGACGCTGTATTACTATGCGATCGCAACGGTCAAGAGATCGCCCGCGGCCTTGTCAACTACGCCGCCCAAGATCTGCAAAAAATCCAGGGTTGCCAGTCCAATGAAATCCCTCGCCTGCTTGGTTACGAAGGCGCTGAGACCGTTGTCCATCGAGATAATTTAGTGACGAATCCCAACGCGAAAGTGGCTGGTAAGTGAGGGGGCCCCCAATAGTCCGTCAATGTTCAATATTCGGGTTTGATGGGTGAGTGCGCTGCGCTAGCGAGTACGCTGGCGCTGGTGAATACATCTACTCACCTACTCACCTCGCCTAACCGAAGTTTTAAGCTTGACAAACTACTAGTACGCGCCCGACTTAGTCACCAACACATACACCGTACGAATCAACAGCTGCACATCGTACAGCGGAGTCCACTGGGTCTGATAGTGCAGATCGAGTTCAACGATGTCTTCAAAATCCTTAATCGCAGAGCGCCCGCTCACCTGCCACTGACCGGTGATACCTGGTTTGACATTCAGGCGACGCCAGTGATGGTCGCTGTAGTGGGCCACCTCGTCACCCGTGGGGGGACGAGTACCGACCAAGCTCATGTCTCCCTTCAAGACATTCCAAAATTGGGGGAACTCGTCCAGGCTGGTTTTGCGTAAAATCTTACCGACTCGGGTAATCCGAGGATCTGCCTGGTTTTTAAAGATCAAGCCCTGGGCCTCGTTGGTGACGCTGGCTTTGAGATCGTCGGCGTTGGTCACCATAGAGCGAAACTTCAATATGCGAAACGGTTTGCCCTGTAAGCCATAGCGCTCCTGGGAATACAAAATGGGGCCGGGGGAGTCTAAGCGAATGGCGATCGCAATCGGGAGGTAGAGCAATGCCAGCACAAACAAACCCACCAGCGCCCCCACGATATCAATCCCGCGTTTAAAGAACGATTGGGTAGAGTGATGCGGCCTGTTCTCAGCAGCTGGTTTTGAAACTAAGACGATATTGCCCCGACGCTTGGCAGAGGAGATTGTAGAAGATGACATGATGGTATGGAGGGGTTAATCGGAACAGAAAGCTTCTGTCAGTACGAACAGAACCTCAATGTGAAATGCTCTTAGAGATAAAATTCTGTTGATCGATAACTAACAGCAAAACCAGAAGCAATGATTACCATAGGGACCCGCAATAGGAACAAGCTTGAATTAAAGTCAAGCCCGTCGATGATTAAACTTCCCCGATTCTTCTTCTGTTTGCTCGTGTACCCATGTTTGTTCGTGTACCCAGTCCTCAAGGCTTGCTAAGCATTTGTCAAAACCAGCCATCAGAGCTGGCCTCTAACCTGCTTGCCGAGGGATGAGTGCAGCGTAATCCGTAGAAACGGATGTCCCACCACTGAACATTCACAGATATAGTGACTATAAAGTTGAGGATTTTGTTCACCAAAGGCTGAATAATTTTAGTTAGAGCCTAAATTTTACTTCTAGTGAATCTTTCCCCCGCCTCCATCGTCAACTCTGTAAATAAGGGGACTTCGTTTTAACATGTCACTGGCAGAAGCCATAGCGCAAGAATGGCGATTGCGCCTACATCAAGATATCCCAAATCAATCTACAGAAACCTACGACGCTATTGTCGGATGGCTCCTGGGAGAAAGTCCTGAGCGATTTGAGCAGCTCGGTAAGGCTGATCTTGCGATCGCAAGGCAGGCAATCGCCTACCGCTACCGGATTTTTCACCAAACCTACTGGGGCTTGCCCCCCGACCGCGCCTATCAAAAGCTGCTCAAAAAACTAGGCGGGCTGTTTTTGATTCGCAGTAAAGTCAGAACCTGGATCGCCCTCAGTCGCGATCGCCAGCGCACCGTCAAAGATGTGCTGCAGGAAGTCATTCAAGAAATGCTCCAAAGCGACCGACATTTGCAGCAGCAAACCGCCTGGATTAGCCAATGCACCCAGCGCACCCAGCTGCGCAACCTGCTCATGTTAGCCAGCATCGAAGAATACTGCCTCCGCCCCATTCGTAACCAACCCCTGTTGGTTTATCGATTTGTCAACTATCTGCGACGTTCTCAGCGAGGCGGCATGACCCAGGTGCCCAGCA
>JBCCRZ010000076.1:0-14461 GCA_039200855.1 Cyanobacteria bacterium P01_D01_bin.44
CGCCAGCCAAAGGCGGCTTTAGTGCTGAGGGTACGAAGCTCAGGGTAGGGCTGGTTTTGGTCGGTAATCACTGCCCAGTCTTCGCCATTGGCATGGACGGTGTTATAGAGAAAGTGGGGAGCCTGATCGACATTGTCTTCTGAGACTGCGGTCAATTCTCCTGTGCGCTCAAAGCGTCGTTTCTGGGCTTCTAGTAGCTGTTGGGCATAGCTCTCTAGCGTTTCCGAGAGACCAAACTCAATCGCTTCTAGAATGTAAGATTCGCTCACCACGTAGTTGTTGGCCTGGGTGGTGGCAAAGTCTCGACTATCAACTGGAATCTCTACTCCTTCTACGAGGACGGTGGCCATGGGCTCGAGCGCTAGTGCTTTGGGCAGGTGATAACCCCAGAGTTCATACCCTCTAGCAGCGTACTCTTCGTAACCCAGACGCCCCTCTTGCACCCGCCGAGTCGTGTCATTGGGTAGCACCATGGCCCCATACAGTTGCCCTTGTTGCACCGAGGCCTCTAGATTCCAGGTTGAAACCGCGGCTTCAATGGATGGGACGTACTGGGGATGGCAGGTACGGATGATGTGTAGCGCCGCTAGCATTCGTCCAATATCCAGGGCTGACCAGCCCATCCCGCGATGGGTAGGGGTGTTGCGATAGTCCACCATTTGGCCAGTGGCACTGTTGTAAACCTTGTGCGGCAAGGTGTCTTCAAACAGGGGCAGATTGGCTAACCCCGAGAGAAACTGAGTGAGTTGTTGATCAAACTGAGTTTGATCAATCAGCCCCAACCATAGAGCTGCATTCAAGGCGGTGAGGTAGTTACCCTGGTCCCAGAGGGTACCCGATGGGTAGCTGTCGGCGGCATTGACGAGACCGGTGGTAGGCTGACGGTTATTGACAAAGTATTGCCAGGCGACCTGGGCATGACCTTTTTCTTCGGTAGTGAGAGGGGCGGTAATCTTGCCGCAGTCAGGGTTTGCGGCTGGTTGAGAAACCGGATCAGCCACGGCGATGGTTGAGGTGCAGCCGCTACTAACCAGGCTAGCTAGTAACCCGAACGATGTTAACCGACGACCTGGACGAGAAATCCAATGAGACAATTTCATGATGATGAGTTGAGTAAATCTAGATACTTTAAACCTGGACACTTTAAACCTGGATCAAGGGATGCCTCCCCCTGGCTTTGTATAAAAGAGATTCCAGAATGACCGCGTTGGTGTTGATGTTAAGCAATCGATTGGGACCCAGGGTGGCATCTTCGTAACGGCCTGCAAAATAGCCGTGTTGGGGGTCGCCCAGGGTTTGGATGGCGGTTTGTAGACTTTGGGCATAGGCATTGTCAGGAAACAGAGCAGCCCATGCGAAAGCGGCTTTGGTGCTGAACAGACGCAGGGCTGGGTGGGACTCGCCGCGGGGGGTGAGGGCTGACCAGGGTTCATCGTTCGCGTAGACGCTGTAGTAGAGAAAATAGGGGGGGCGATCAAGGGCGTCTTCGTTGACGGCAGTCAGGATGCCGGCTTTCTCGAACCGCTGCTGCTGTACGGTCAAGAGGTTGTTAACCTGTTCGTGGGCTGACTCGGGCCAACCTAGCTCCAACCCCCACAGGCAGTAGGGATCGCTGGTGAGGGGGTTGATGGCACCGGAGTTGGCCAAATTTCGGCGATCGACCGTCAGCTCAATCCCGTCAACTGAGATTGTCTTAACGGGGGGATGATGCAGGGCGTTGTCTGCCTCAATCCCCCAATGTTCAAGGCCGTGGGCTGCATATTGCTCATAGCCCAGTCGGCCCTCCTGCCAGGTTTGCAAGCCGCCATCCGGGGCTGGCCCACTGCCAATCAGCCAGCCGTCATCTACCAGGCGGGTAAGGGGATAGCGGGCCACAATCTGTTCGATGCGATCGCAATACTCAGGATAATTGACCCGCAGCACATCCAGGCTCAGCAAATAGCGAGCCAAATCCAGGACTGACCAGCCGCTATGCCCCTCGGGGTCGGGTTGGTTAGAGAGCGATCTCATCTCGGCGGTGGCGGTGCTGTAGGCCTTATTGGGGAGCCCCGTGGGCGGTAGCGGCAGCTGCTCCAGGGTGGTCAGCAACCGATTGAGGCGTTGGTCAAACTGGACCTGGGTCAATAAGCCGAGTTGATAGGCTGAATGTAGCCCTAAAATGGCGCTACCCTGATCCCAGAGAGTGCTCCAGGGCAAACCTTCCACCGCATCGATCAGCCCGGTCTGAGGATTCCAATGGCGGTCGAGGTAGGTCCAGGCCATCTGAGCGGCCTGCCGATCGGTTTCATTGAGAGGCTTAAGGGACACCTGGTGGGTAATAGGGCTGATATTTTGCCTCTCCCTACTAGATATTCTGGATAATTCTTGTTGAGCAGACGCTATTTGAGAATTTCCTGGGGAGTTTTCGGGGTGTTCAGGAGGCATAGATACCGGAATTATTTCCGTTGAGATTGTCTCAGTCCGGGCAACAGACTCCTCGGTAGAGGCCCAGTATTCAGTGACGCCATCCGATACCAGTCGAATCGGCAATTCTGCGCGTTCCGGTAACCCCTGACCACTATTTCCCCGCCGCACCTGGTGCCACCAGGGAGAGTTGGTATTCTCACTGGGTTGGATCAACGGTTGCTGGGTATTTTTATGCAACAGCGCTTGCAAAATTAGACTGTTAGTCCCGCCGGAGAAGCCAATGGCGGTGCGCCCTGAGCCCTCAAAAAAGCCTTCGTAATACCCCAGGGTGGGGTTATAGAGATCCAGGCTAGCCTGCCAGAGGGCCTGACTGTAGGGGTGATCAGGATACAAGGTGAGGTAGGCAAAGGCCACTGCTGTGCTCACCATCCGATAGTCGGTGGCGTCTTCGCCCGTGTCAGTGACCGTCTGCCAGGGATCACCGTTGCTAACCAGGGTGTTGTGGATAATGTAGGGTTCTAGATTCACTAGGGTGGTGCCTGAGGCACTAAAGGTGCCTGTACGCTCATAACGAGCTGCCTCAGCCTTAAAAATGGCGTCGACGTGGGATCGCATTTTAGGGTCAAACCCAAACTCTAAGCCGTAAAGAATAAAGGGGGTACTGGTGGTGTTGAGCGACGCCTCGTCATTAGCTGGGCGGGCTTGCCGTCGTCGCAGCGGCACAGGTTGCCCTTCTACTCGGGCGGTTTCATACTCATTGCCCACCACCGAGCGCGACACATCAAACCCCCACAGCTGGAAGGCCCGTGCAGCATATTCTTCATAGCCCAGCAGTGTGGCTGGATTGACCCGGATGCGATCGCGACCGCGATCATCCGCTTGTAGATGGGCATTGGCCAGCAGCCCATTGCGCACCACCCGCAGGTAAGACCAGTCCAGGGCAATGGCATCCACCGCCTCGGCATAGGCGGGATGACAGGCCTTGAGGCTATGCAACGCTGCGAGCAGACGGCCCACATCTAAGCCCGACCAGCCGTTACCGTCGGGCTGACGGTTGCCGCCATAGTCGATGGGGGTGAGGGTGGTGGTATCGTAGGCGCGGTGGGGCAGCTCCCCGGCAAACAGGGGCAGTTCTCGCAAGGCTCCCAGGGTGTGGCGAATGCGTTCGTCAAAAAGAGTGGCGTTGATGGTACCAATGCTGTAGGCCGCATGTAGGGCCGCTAGATAGTCGCCGATGCCCCACAGGGTAACGCCATTAAGATCGCTACGATCGTCCACCAATCCGGTGGGGTGGTGGTTGGCTTCAAAATATTGCCAGGCGTTGCGGGCATAGCGCTGATCGGTGACGCTGAGGGGTTGGGTAGGCAATGGGCAAATCGAGGGTTGGGGAAGGCCTACTGACGGGATAGGTGCGATGGCCCTAAAGGGCCGGTCTTCGACCATCGCAACTGCCGTAACCGGCTTTGCGGGCGGAGCCGGTTGAGGTCCAGGAAAAGAAGCGGTTTCAGGAGATGAGGTTTCAGAGGAAGTAGCGGTTTCGGGCGCTGCTATTGGAGCTGCTACCGGCTCATGGGTACTGCCGCTGCTGGTCGGCACATTACCCCCAATCAAAGGCTGATTACCCCGCGCTTTGTAGTAGAGAATTTCGAGAATCAGACCGTTGGTGTTGCCGGTGAGAATGTCGTTGACGGGCGGAACGGCCTCGTAGAGTCCCGACTCGTAAATCCCCGCATAGTAGCCCCGGCCTGAATTACAGGTATCTTTCACCTTGTTAAAGATTTGCTGACCATAGGGGCTATCTGGGTATACATAGTGCCACCCAAAGGCTGCCTTGGCACTGAGGGTGCGCAGCTCGGGATGTAGCTCATTTGCCTCGGTAATCACCGCCCACGGTACGCCGTTTGAGTACACCGTGCTGTAGAGAAAATTAGGGGGCTTGTTAATGTTGTCCTCCGAGACTGCCGTCAGGAGACCGGTGTCTTCGTAGCGCCGTTTTTGCACCTCAAACACCCGCCGGGCATAGTCAGCCAGTTCTCCTTGCAGACCAAACTCAATCGCATCGAGAATGTAGGACTCACTCACCACATAGTTGTTGGCGTTGGTGCTCTGGTAGTCCCGTTGATCTACCGGGATTTGAACGCCGTAGATGTCCACAAACTTAAAGGGATCAAACGAAATCGCCTCTGCGGCGTTGTAGCCCCACAGGGCATAGCCACGGGCGGCATATTCTTCATAGCCGAGTCGCCCCTCTTGCACCATCAGGGTACTGTCGTCGGGCAGGACAGTGGCACCATAAAGTTTCTTGTCTTGCACCGAGAGGGCCACCTGCCAGCCCTCAACGACGCCATTGATCCAATCGGTGTACTGGGGATGGCACGTCTGCAACATGCGAAAGGCCGCCAGGATGCGGCCAATATCGAGGGCTGACCAGCCAATGCCACGCTCTAGTGGATTATTGCCATAATCAACAATTTCTCCGGTGGCGCTGTTGTAAACTTTGTTGGGCAGCTTATCTTCAAATAGGCTGAGCTGGCCGATGTGGGTGAGAAACTGGTTCAGGCGGCTGTCAAACTCCGACTGGTCAATCAGTCCCATCCAAAGGACGGCATTCATCGCGGCGAGATAGTTGCCCATGTCCCAGAGGGTGCCTGAGGGGTACCCACCCGCGGCATTGGCAAAGCCGGTATCTGGTTGGACATTATCCACAAAATAGTTCCAGGCAGACTGCGCATAGCCCCACTCTTCAGGTGATAAGGGATTTGCGATCGCAGCACACTGCCCACCGCTCTGTCCCCCAGCAGGGCTGTTCGTCTGCGCTCGAACCTGAGGGGATACGGCAATTTCCAACAAACTCGAGGTCAAGAGCCCCACTAGAAATAGCGCAATCCCTCGAATCCAGCGTTTAGGTAGATCAGGTCGAACGCTCATTAATCGACTGCCGTAGGGATAAGCACTTGCGGAGACTCAATAGGATCCGCCGATTGAGCAGAATGGTCTGGCACTGAGTGAAGCCGATCAACACTGACCTCTAACCCCCAAATTATCAAGATTGCAGTGGTTATCCCCCCCAGCACTGAGAGAATGGACCATTGGAGTGGTGGAGCCTCAAAATCGTTGTTGTGCATCTCAGCTGTGCATCCCAATTTGCCTGACTTACTCATCAAGTCTCGCTAATGCTCTCGGCGATTGCCCATTGCAAAAACACGGGTTCTAACCCCGTCAGAAACACGGATATGTTTGGGCAAACACTCTGCGAAACTACTGCTCACTCGCTCGGTAAGCTCTGGGCAAGATCTCGGAGAGCTTTCAGAGATTGCCCAAGGCCATTTTCTAGCTGTGACAACAGCTTGCCAACAGGGGCTGACTGCTTTACCCTGCCATACTGCTCTAACTGTTGACACCATTGACTCACCTGCACCATGCCCAATGCTGCACTGCTAGACTTGAGGGTGTGGGCAGCATAGGTTAGCCCTTCAAAATCCTGTCGCTGGTGAGCATCTACAAGCTGTTTCAAAAGGGTGGGGCTCTGTTGCTGATAGAGCGCTGTGAACGGATTGAGCCAGGTCTGGGTGAGTCCCCCCAACGCTTGGGCAGTAGCCTCCAGAAGTTCGCGATCGATCCATCCCGGTTCGGAATGCGCCTGGAATGAAGGGGATTCAGCCATGGGAGATGTTTGAGCTTGCCCCCCGCATTGCTCGATAGCGGTCACCAGTTCATGGATGCGGATAGGCTTACTGATATACGCATCCATCCCCATCTCTAAACACCGTTCACGATCGCCTTGCAGGGCGTTGGCGGTCATGGCGATGATCTTGGGGCGTTCAATGGCTGACCATTGCTGATGAATTTGCTGAGTTGCCTTGAGGCCGTCCATCTCTGGCATTTGCACATCCATCAGCACTAGATCGTAGGACTGGCGGGCTAACGCTTCGATCACTTCATAGCCGTTACCCACCAGTTCAGGCCGATATCCCATTTTTTGGAGCCATTGCTGCACCAGTTGTTGATTGACCAGGTTGTCTTCAGCGACCAAAATTTTGAGGGGCAACCGCTGGGCTATACTCGCGTCCAGGCGAGTGGGTTCTGCCGCTGGTTGGCTGAAGCACGCTTGCAAGGCTGCATAGAGGCTATCTGCCTGAACTGGGGAGGTGAGCCAAGTGGCTAAAGCAGAGGGCACGGGCTGCTCTGACAACATCAGAACGGGGATCTTTTCGCCCCGCGATCGCAACGCTTGTACCAGGCTCTCGCCATCCATACCAGGCATGTGACGATTTACGATCATCCCGTCAAAGGGCGCTTCGTGGGCCATCATTCCAAGGGCTTCATAGCTTGATTGGGCGGCGTAGACCGTCAGCTGCCAGTGTTGTAGTGTCTCCAAAATTTGCTCGCGCTGAGGGGCATCCGCCTCCACCACAAGGATTCGCTTGTCTGCCAAGGCAAGGGCTTGCTGAGCCACCTGCACCTGGAGGGTGAAATAAAAACAGGATCCTTGACCAACCTGACTCTCAACCCACATGCGCCCCCCCATCATTTCGCAGAGCCGCTGGCTGATCACCAATCCTAACCCTGTGCCCCCGTACTGCCGTGAAATCGAAGAGTCAACCTGGCTAAAGGGCTGAAACAATCGCTCAAACTTATCAGCTGGAATGCCAATGCCGGTGTCACGCACCGCAAACTGAAGGACATAATTTTTCCCTGGCACTGCGTCTGATTCTAAAGCTGGTTCTGGGGTTGAACCTGGTTCAATGTGACCTGAAACCTCCACACTGACAGTTCCCTGATCAGTAAACTTGACAGCGTTGCCGATCAAATTCACCAAAATCTGTCGCAGCCGGGTGACATCACCGATCACCTGATTGGGGGTCTGGGGGGCAAGGGTGTAGTTTAGCTGTAGCGATTTCTCAGCCGCCCTGGCAGAGAGCAAATCGAGGGCTTCTTCGAGACACGACCGCACTTGAAAAGGCGACTCTTCTAACGCCAGCTTGCCGGATTCGATTTTAGAAAAGTCTAAAATGCTGTTGATCAGCGCTAGGAGATTGTCCCCGCAGTTGCGCACCGTGGTGACATAGTTGTGCTGCTGAGGGGTCAACTCGGTGTCTAACAACAGCCCGGTCATGCCAATCACACCATTCATCGGGGTGCGAATCTCGTGGCTCATCACCGCCAGAAACTCGCTCTTGGCTCGAGCAGCCGCCAGGGCTTCATCGCGAGCTTGCTCCAGGGCCTGGGCGATCCGCTGGCGTTCGGCGAGTTCGGCCTGGGTTTGGGCATAAAGTTCAGCCTGTTGGACTGCGATCGCAACCTGGGTTGACAGCTTCTGCAACAGGTCAATTTCCAATGCCTGCCAGTGTCGTGGTGCCTGACACTGGTGCACAATCAGCAGTCCCCAAAGGTTAGCGCCCTGTAAAATTGGCACAATCAGATTGGCGCGAATCTGAAACTGGGTCAGAAAATCAACATGGCATTGGCGATAGGTTGCCTGGTAAATATCAGGCACCACGCGCACGTGGCCCCGGCGAAACAATTCGGCATAGGATTCGCCAAAGCACGGATCTTGAATAGTTTTATCAAACACAGATACCCAGCCGACCCCCACTGACTCCACCGGGACATGGCCACTCCAGTCAGCATCAAAACAATAAATCAGTGCCCGGTCAGCCTGCAAAAACGCTCGAACTTCATCCACGGTGGTTTGCAGACAAGCTTGCAGGTCTAGCGATTCTCGAATCCGCAGGGAAATGGTGTGGATTAAGCGCTCCTTCTCAATCTGTTGCTGTAGGGCTGTCTCTGTTTGCTTGCGTTCTGTGATATCGCGCACGATGCCCTGCACAATCTGCTGGCCATTTATTTCAAATAGGCTGGCCGACACCTCCGCTGGAAATTCACTGCCATCTTTACGCAAAAAATTGGTCTCAAAGGAGACTTCCCCTGTTGACATGACAGTGGAAAGCGCCGCCTTGCACTGGGCCAACGCGCTTTGAGGATGGAGTTGGGCAAGACTCAGGGCTGCCACCTCGGTCGGGGTATAGCCAAACAGCTCCGTTGCTTTGCGATTGAGTTCGAGAATCTGGCCCGAAAGATCATGCAAGATAATCCCATCTTTTGAATGGTCGAAGATGTTTTGGTAAGTCCATTCGGTAGTGGGTGTGTTGCCTTGTAAATTAGGCGGATAGGTCTTTAGAGTAGCTGTGGGTAAAGGCGTCTTCTCGATCTCAGTTTTCATAGTGCTTAGGTTGCAGGGTGTTTTGTGCCAGGGTTTTCACTAGATTTCTCAGCAGTAGCAGCCGTATTCGCCATTACCCGCTGCATCAAGGCGCAGCGCTTTAGCGCATCCACCATCTCCTGTACCCGGATCGGTTTACTCACGTAGTCGTCCATGCCCGCCTGTAGGCAACGCTCTCGATCGCCCTGCATAGCATTGGCCGTCATTGCGACAATCATCGGTCGAGATAGCGCAGGCCACTGTTCGGTGATCGCCTGTGCCGCTGAGAGGCCATCCATCTCAGGCATATGCACATCCATGAGCACCACATCGTAGGGCTGGCGATGCAACGCGTCTAACACCTCCAGCCCATTGCCCACAAAGTCAGCCCGATAGCCCATTTTGTCGAGCCACTGATACACCAGCTGCTGGTTGACCAAATTATCCTCGGCCACCAAAATCTTGAGGGGATATAGCTTGGCGAGGGCCTTGTTAATATCCGTTGAGTTGACATTCAATCGGGTATCACTGGGGGCAATTATTCCCTGCACCAGGGCGTTATAAAGGCTGGACTGGCGCACAGGCTGTTCAAGACAGGTGACATTTTTGAGAGTCTTAGCCTTGGCTTTTAGCTCGGGATCTATCACAGCGGACATCAGAATGATCGGGATAGGGGTTTCCTCTGGGAGGCTGCGAAGTTTTTGAGCAATGGCAAGACCGTCTATTCCCGATAGCTGTCGATCGAGAATAAGGGCCTCAAAGGGACCGGCTTGTTCTATCAACCCCAGAACTTCGTAACCGGACTGGGCAAGACAACACTCGACCTGCCAGGAGGCCAGCTGGAGTTTGATCACGTCTCGACGGTTGGCATCCCCATCCGCCAACAGCACTTGTTTGCCCAACAGTGTGCCATCGGTATCTTTGGGCAAATCATAGTTGTCAGGAGCCAAGGGCACGGTAATGGTGAAATAGAAGGTTGACCCCATGCCGGGCTCGCTTTCTACCCAGATCTGGCCGCCCATGGCAACGCACAAACTTTTGCAAATCGCCAGTCCCAGGCCAGTCCCCCCATACTTACGAGCGGTAGACGAGTCCACCTGCTGAAATGATTTGAACAACCGATTCAGCCGATTTTTGGGAATGCCAATGCCGGTATCTTGCACCGCAAATTGAATTTCAAACACCTGATCGGGCTGTTCGGGATAGTTGGGACAGCAACGATCGCGCTGTTGGCGGGCGGTCACTTCAACAGCAACCGTGCCATCGTCGGTGAATTTGATGGCGTTGCTAAGCAGATTAACTAACACCTGCCGCAGTCGAGTCACATCGCCCACCACGGCCTTCGGCACGTCTGCTGCAAGTTGATAGCTAAGTCGGAGTTGTTTCTCGGTGGCCTTTGGATCCAGAAGGGCAATGGACTCCTCTAAGCAGTTTTTTAGGTTAAAGGGGTGCTCCTCTAGCTCTAGCTTGCCAGACTCAATCTTTGAAAAGTCTAGAATGTCGTTAATAATGGTGAGCAGGTTATCGCCGCTGGTGCGAATGGTTTCGACAAAGCGCTGTTGCTGAGCCGTCAGCGAGGTATCGAGTAACAATCCGGTCATGCCAATGACCCCGTTCATCGGCGTGCGAATTTCATGGCTCATGGTGGCGAGAAACTCACTCTTGGCCTCGGCGGCGGCCTCGGCGGCTTCTTTGGCGTCACTCAGGGTGCGTTCACGACTGACCACCACGTGGGCCATTTGTTGAAAGGCCCGGGCGAGCTGCCCTGGCTCATCGGGCCGTTGGGCGACCTGAGATAGCTCAAGCGACTCGCGCTCGGTGGCAGGGGCAGCAATTGCATAGGCATGGCTCAGCCGTCGCGTCACCGCCGTAAGTTGTTTAAGTGGCTGCACCACCCTGCGTTTAAGCAATCGGTTGATCAGTAAGACGGTCGCCGCCAGGATGCTGACCACAATCGCCATCACTAAACCGAGGTAGCGCTGTCCCCTTGCCAGCACTTCGTTCGCCGGAATATAGATAATCTGAGCCGCGACAATATCACCCAGCTGCCAGCCAAACCCGTTGCGATCGCCATAGGTGCGGATCAAGCTAGCGGGGGCATTCGCCGGGTTGCCGTGACACTCTAAACAGCTGGCCTGTTTAATGGCGAGGGGACGGGCCAGATAAAACAAGCGCTGCCCATCCTGGGTGCGATAGCCGGATAGCTCATTCTGGTTGGTGTCTTGACGAAACGTTTCCACCAGCTGTGACTCAAACCCATCGGCCTGATCGCGTGGATTAGAGGGGTTGAGGGTGGCTTCTTTATATAGAAAATGGGCGTAGTCGGGGGACTTGCGAAAGGTTTCAAACACGTCCCTGGCGGCATAGGCGGGCACCGTCTCGCGCACAAAGTTGGGATCGGTGGTGAGCTGAGTTGCCAGTCGTGGTTTAACTTGGTCGCTGGTATAGCTTCTGACCGCATTCATGGTCTGGGTTAGCATCTGCGCCCGTGAAGCCACTTCCGTTTCTGCCTGTTGCTGCATAGCCTGGGACAGGGCGAGTCCGCTCAGTAAAATGCCACCCAAAAATAGCAGTGTGAAAAATCGGGTAAATTGTTGCCCCAGGGTAATTTTTTTGGCCATGTTGAGTTGAAATGGACAGGAGGCGTCTTTCTTAAGATGCCCCACTGATGGTCGGGTGATGCTGGGTAATGTTAGCGAATTTGACCAGGCTGGCGATATAGGAAATTACTTAGAATTGAGAGCGCACCCCTCCGAGAATTTGCCGATTGTTGTAAGCGCTCTCACCCGCCAGACCAGATTGGCCGGTGCTAACATTGCTAAACCGATAGCCCAGGTCAGCCTGTAGTGAAGGCGTAATATCAAAGGTACACAGCGCCTGATAGTTGTAGGCCAGGGTCCAGTCACCCTCCAGTCGCTGCTGCCCCAAACTGCCGGAAAGCCCGCAGCTTAAATCTTCCACAATTTCTTTTTGCCAGGTGAGCTCGGCGGTGGCGACAAGAAAATCAGGCGGCGAGAAGTAGCCGCTGGACTGCTCTAAATCCTGCTGAAAGCTCCAGTTAAAAACATTTAACGATAGGGTAGCTTCATCTCCTAAACGTCTTTCTAGCCGCGAAAAAGACTGTTGCTCCCAGTTATTATCACTGTAGTGCCCCAGCCGTATTAGGGAGAAAAAACTGGTGTTTGGATCAATTTGCCAATACAGATCGGGGCCATAGCGCCAGGCCGAGATTTGGTTCTCTAAGGTTTCAGCATTAAATAGGTAGGGTCCCTGCTCTACCGTCATCGATAGTGTTGCCCCTGGCCCAATCGGGATAGACGCTTTGGCGTCAAAGTGAGCCGCCACCGGTAGCCGATCAAAAAAATCAAGACCGCCCCCGACTTTGAGGCTGACATCCTCCAGTTGCCCCTGCCAGCCCACCGTCAGCGGCACATGATATATCGTCTCTAGGTCTCTCTGGGCAAAGCGGTTAAACCCTGGGGCTACACTCACAGTATTCCCGTTGGGGAGTTGGCCCCGCAGTGTAGGCGTCACCAGGCGATTCGCCTGACCAAAGTTACTAAAACTGTCGCTGATATCCAATTCTAAATCCTCCCAAAGAATAGCGGGGGCGGAAGGCTCATCGCTGACTTCAGAGTTGGGGGGGGGTATCTCGTTTTCAGGCTCCCTCACCGGGGCAACTTCAGGGGTTGGGGGCGGCTGATAAAGTCCGGGGTTAAGGTTCTGAGGGGCAGCGATCAAAATCGAATCGGGTTCGCTAGCCAGGGCGGGCAATGGGAAGGGACCTGTCGGCTCTTGTGCGATCGCATAGCCTGTCCAGCGGAGAATCATGCCCCAGCTGAGGATGATGCCGCTAATTACGGTTGTTCTGGTTTTCAGCACTGTCCCCATCAATTTCTCACGATCCCACGGTCTGAGAGTGCCCCCCACCCTGCAAATAACACCAACTTGCCATGCCGGTGTCATAGAAATGTCACACCGACTTTCTAAGCTAGGGGCAACCGCAAAATCACATGGAAGATCTCACTCAAAAATGGTTAATCAGATTCAAGACACCGTTACCCCTCACGCTACCCAAAGTCGTGCCCTGCGAAACACCCTGGCCAGTCTGTTGGTGGGGGCCGGTCTAGCCACCGCTGGCAGCTTTTTAGTCTGGTCACCCGCGTCTCCGCTGCAAGCCCGCAGCGAGTCTGTCGAGACTGTTGCCACTGCACCCCAAAACCAGGTAGCACCTGTCGCAGCCGCGAATCCCAACTTTGTTACTGAGGTGGTTAATAAAGTTGGCCCCGCCGTGGTCCGCATTAACGCCTCCCGCACCGTCAGCCAGCGGATGCCAGACGCTTTTCGAGATCCGTTCTTTCGGCAGTTCTTTGGCGATCAGATCCCTGTACAGCCCCAGGAGCGAGTCGAGCGGGGGGTTGGGTCTGGTTTCATCCTGAGTGAAGATGGCCGTATTGTGACCAACGCCCATGTCGTAGAAGGCTCTGACACAGTGGATGTCACCCTCAAAGACGGTCGCACCTTAGAGGGCCGCGTGCTGGGCAGCGACCCCGTTACCGACATTGCCGTTATCAAAGTAGACGAGCAAAATCTGCCCACCGTTGCCCTCAGCGACTCCGATCAGCTTCAGCCCGGAGAGTGGTCCATCGCCATCGGCAATCCGCTGGGTCTCGACAACACGGTCACTATCGGTATCATCAGCGCCACCGGACGCTCTAGCAGTCAGGTGGGCGTTGCTGACAAGCGAGTGGACTTTATCCAGACCGACGCCGCCATTAATCCAGGCAACTCTGGGGGACCGTTGTTAAACCAAAGGGGTGAAGTGATCGGAGTGAACACTGCCATTATCAATGGTGCTCAGGGATTGGGGTTCGCTATCCCGATCAACACCGTCGAGCGCATTGCCACCCAGCTGGCCGAAACCGGCAGCGTCGCCCACCCGTATCTCGGCATCCAAATGGTCACCCTCGACCCAGAGGTTAAAGCCGAACTCAACCGTGACCCCAACAGCGGCCTCACCGTTGAAGAAGACGAAGGCGTGTTGATTGTACGCATCATGCCCGACTCCCCTGCCGATCAGTCTGGCCTACGCGCAGGCGATGTCATCCGACAAATCGACGGTGAAGTCGTCAGCGATGGCGCTGATGTACAGCAGACAGTCGAAGCCGGTGAAGTCGGCAAAGCGCTCTCATTTGAGGTTCGTCGCCAGGGGCAAAACCAAACTTTGAGCGTGCGTCCCGGTGAGTTTCCAAGTGAAAGGTAGAGACCACCCACTACCCACTACCCTCCTCCAGTTACTTAATTTGTCATATCCAGCCCAGGCTTACCTTGGCTCTCTATAATCCGGGTAAGGGTTTGAGGCCGGTATGCAAGCAAAGCAGTGGATAGGGATAAGCGCATTGTCGATGGGACTCTGGGGGCTGACGGGTCAGTTGTCCTCTACGTATGCCAATTGTGCTGGTAGTCCGGGCTCGGCGGAAGCGTATCAGCCTGTGCTGCTGCAACACCTGCAACACTTACAACAGCGGGACAGCTATCCGTGGGGGACAACCCAGGTGTATGACCGACTGGAGGGCAGACGTATTTATATGGCTGAGGGGTTTGATCAGCTGAGCGGTCTCCAAAAGCAACAGGCCATCGATGCGCTACTGTCCTTGAGACCCTCAGACTACCTGGACGATGTGGCCTACGAACAGTTTATTAGCGACATCGGTGGACCCAACCCCTTTAATCTCTATGCCAGTGACGGGCGCATTCTCTCTGGCGTTTATGATGGCTGTACCCGGTTTACCCTGCTGACCGAAAAAGATCGCTACGGCTGGTATTTCAATTCAGTGGGGCGGGGAGTGCCAG
>JBCCRZ010000077.1:0-14421 GCA_039200855.1 Cyanobacteria bacterium P01_D01_bin.44
AAGTCCTCGGTTGACTCAATGCGATAGCCCTTAAGGCCCATGCTCTCGGCAAACTTAACAAAGTCGGGGTTGTTGAACTTAATAAATCCAGATTCGCCGTAGTAGACCTGCTGCTTCCACTCAATTAGGCCGTAGCCGCCGTCGTTGAAAATCACCGTCACAAAGGCGGTGCCGACGCGCAGGGCGGTTTCTAGCTCCTGGCAGTTCATCATGAAGCCGCCGTCGCCGGTGGCGGCAATGATTTTGCGGTTGGGGTGGACGAGTTTGGCTGCGATCGCACCCGGTATCGCAATCCCCATCGATGCAAACCCGTTAGAAATCAGGCAGGTATTGGGCCGCTCACAGTGATAGTTGCGGGCAATCCACATTTTGTGGGCCCCCACATCCGAGATCAAAATGTCTTCAGGGGCCAACACCTGGCGCATATCGTAGATCAGCTTTTGGGGCTTGATCGGGAAGCTAAAGTCATCGGCATATTGGTGATAATCCGCCTTCATCTCGTCTTTGAGCGATTGAAAGGAATGGGCCTGTTCAGGCCGCTTTACCCGTTTGAGAATCTCATTGAGGGAATCCGAAATATCGCCCACAACTTCCACCTTGGGAATGTAACTGCTGTCGATTTCAGCGGGGGTCAACCCGACATGGATAATCGGAATTTGGCCGTCGGGGTTCCACTTTTTAGGCGGATATTCCACCAGGTCGTAGCCGATCACAATCACCAAATCGCTGCGGTCAATGGCGCAAGAAATATAGTCTCGCTGCTGGAGCCCCAGCGTCCATAGCGACAGCGGATCGGTATAAGGAATCAACCCCTTCCCCATAAACGTATTGCTCACCGGGATCTGCAACTCACGCGCAAACTGGGTGATGGCTTCACTGGCGTGGGCTCGAATCGCCCCGTTGCCTACCAAAATCATCGGATTGCTGGCCTGGGAGATAGCCACCGCCGTCTGTTGAATACTCTGCAACGAGGCATAGGTCTTTGCTTTAGCATCACACCTGAGCGGGGTACCAGGGGCCTCCATTTCCGCAATATTTTCCGGTAGGTCAATATGGACCGCGCCCGGTTTCTCGGTTTGGGCTATCTTAAACGCTTTGCGCACAATCTCCGACGTATTCGACGGCCTGACAATTTGCGTATTCCATTTGGTGACTGGCGCAAACATGGCCACTAAATCCAAATACTGGTGCGACTCAATGTGCATACGATCGGTGCCCACCTGGCCCGTAATCGCTACCAGCGGTGCCCGATCAAGGTTGGCATCAGCCACCCCCGTCATCAAGTTCGTCGCCCCCGGCCCCAAAGTCGAGAGACACACCCCGGCCTTACCGGTCAGGCGACCATAGACATCCGCCATAAACGCTGCCCCTTGCTCATGGCGGGTCGTAATAAATTGAATCGACGAATGCTTCAGCGCCTGGAGCACCTGAAGATTTTCTTCGCCAGGAACGCCAAAGATGTACTCAACACCTTCGTTCTCGAGGCAGCGGATCAGGAGTTCGGCAGTGTTCATAGGTTCGAGGGTCCAATGGGTTGAAAGGGTAGATTGAGGAGTCAGAAGATGGGGAAGGGGAGGGAAAAAGGCGCAGGAACACGGGGACGCGGAGAAGGGAGGACGCGGAAACCCAGAGAAGGAGAGTAATCAAGCGGGCATTGATCTAACTCCCCCATCTTCCCCACCTCCCCCATCCTCGCGTCACCAATCACCAATCACTCTCCTATTTCACCCAGACGGTCTTCGCATTCACAAACTCCAAAATGCCGTGACGGCCTAACTCTCGACCAAACCCAGACTGTTTAATCCCACCAAAGGGGAGACGGGGGTCGGATTTAACCATGCCGTTGATAAAGACGGCTCCGGCTTCGATATCTTCGATCAGGCGCTGTTGTTCTTCTGGGTTTTGGGTCCAGGCGCAGGCTCCGAGGCCAAAGGGTGTGGCGTTTGCAAGTTGGATGGCCTGGTCGAGGGTATCAACCCGAAATATCAGCGCCACCGGGCCAAAGAACTCTTCTTGGTCAGCGGGGGTGCCGGGGGGGAACTGGGTGAGAATCGTGGGGGGATAGAAATTGCCTGACTTGAGATGGGCAGGCAGCTGGTCTCGCAAGGTATTTGGATTACCGCCCACCAGAGCGGTCGCTCCGGCATTTAGACACTCTCGCACCTGTTGATCAATGTCGTGCAAAATGGTGGGGGTCGCTAACGGACCAATGTCGGTATCGTCCGCAGTGGGGTCGCCAACCTTTAAGGCTTTAAATTTTTCGGCGAGGCGCTGCTCAAAGGGGTCGGCAATATCGCCGACCAAAATAAATCGCTTGGCAGCAATGCAAGACTGACCGTTATTTTGCAGTCGGGCGACCGCAGCGGTCTCAACGGCGGCATCAAGATCGGCGCTGGGCAACACAATAAACGGGTCGCTGCCCCCCAGCTCAAGCAGTGACTTTTTGATATGCTTGGCGGCGGTGGCGGCAACACTGGCTCCGGCAGGGCCACTGCCGGTCAGGCTAACGGCTTTGACCCGGTCGTCGGCAATGATGTCAGCGGTTTGCCCAGCGCTCACCAACAGGGTTTGAAAAGCCCCGTCTGGAAAGCCTGCTGTCTTAAAGATGTCTTCGATGGCCAGGGCACACTGGGGCACATTCGACGCATGTTTGAGAATCGCTACGTTCCCGGCCATCATGGTGGGGGCCGCAAATCGAAACACTTGCCAAAAGGGATAATTCCAGGGCATCACGGCCAGGATAGTGCCCAGCGGTTGATATTGCACATAGCTATGGCTGGCATCGGTATTACCGGGCTCATCGGCCATATAAGCTTCGGCCTGATCGGCATAGTGGCGACAGACTAACGCACATTTGGCGGCTTCTGCGATCGCAGCCTGCACCGGCTTCCCCATCTCCAGGGTCATCAGTCGACCAAATTCTTTTTTTTTGGCCTGCAAAATATCGGCAGCGGCTCTAAACCACTCCCCTCGCTGAGCAAACGAAGTCCGTCGAAACGACGGATAGGTCTGGGCGGCAAGCGCCAGCTTTTGATCAATCTCAGCGGCGGTCAACGCCTCAAAAATGCGATTTTTTTCCCCAGTGGCTGGGTTGATGCTCGTAATTGCCATGGTCTACCCTCCTGGCATGACTGTTGGCATGACTGGAGCCACGGCCTCGCTTTAGGAGGTCTCACCCCTATCGATGTAGCGCAATCAAAACAGGGGTGAACCGCATGGCAAACTGACAGCCTCAGTCAAATTAAAGTTTATCCATATCTCTACTCTGACAACACAACCCTTTATGAGGGATAATTTAGGTCGATTCTGTATAAATTATTTACTTAAGTAATTCAATTTTGGCCACTTTTTAGATGACCGCCTTTCAGCCCCTCTGACGGTCCTCAGCTGAAACGACTCGGCTCTAAAATTGGGTGGAGTTTAATGCAAAATGTAAACAGAACTCCTTTTTCCTTTTAATAAGTTAAGAACTTATTAAATTCGGTCTAGTTTCCGATTTGTACCGATAGAGTATACGCAAGATACCTCCTAACTGCGTCTTCAGCCCCATCCTTCTCCTCTGTCGGAGTTTTTACAGGTGGGGCTGCTATTTCTTTAAACTGATTTGAACACCCATTTTAATTGAGGGGAAATAAGTAATTGTACTTATCGACCTAGGAGGTTTCGTTCACCATTTACCTATTTCCCGTTTTAACTGGGGTTTAATTTTTGTGCAGTCCCCTAAAATTTACTGCGAACGAATCGCAGCGCGTCGCTGCCCGCAGACCTCTGCTGTGGTTCGAGCAGCCGTCATGCAGTGCTCCCAAACAATCCGAGCCGCCACCGTATTGGGGAGCTGATCAGTGGACTCGATTGCTTTTTCGAACATCTCTAAACTCTCCGCCTTTTTGCCCTGACGTTTGTAGAGTTGAGCCTTGAGATAAAACAACTCCGGATTGTCAGGAGCGCTTTGAATCGCAGCATCAGCAGCCTCTTGGGCTTTGTCATATTCACCCAGATCGCGATAGCCCAGGGCAATGCCCCGGTGGGACAAATACGTCGGTGAGCCATGGCTTTCTAACCGCGCGATCGCATCTTCTGGATCGGCAAAGGGGAGATTAACTGCCAGCATCAGGTCCATATAGCCCTTAACCAGGTTGAGCTCAGGATCGTTGGGATCGACTCGCTCGGCCTGGTCAATATGGCTAAACACCTGTTGCAGCATCCCCAGGGCCGCAGGCGTCGCCCGAGCCACACCCTCAGTTTTGAGTTTGTGGGCCCCTTGCATAAAGATACCGACCGCCGAATAAAGGTGTCCCCGCAGCGGATCGCTGGCAATCAGCGCTTCAGACTTAGCCAGGGTCAGGTCCGCACTGGCTAAAACCGCATCCCAATCTTCCTCGTGATAGGCAAACGAAGCCCGCAACGCATGGACCATCGGGTCGTCGGATTCACTGACTTCCGCAGCGGCCAGATAATCCTCAGCCTCTAAATAATTGCCATCCTTGAAGATAGCTTCAAAGGCAGCTTCGGTCTGAGCGCCAATCTCATGGGGAGCACTATCTCGAAATGGATCTCCCCCAAACGCCGCAAGATTTGACAGCCCCAAAGAGACGGTTAACGTGGCAGCTGCCACCGCGCCCAAGCGTTTAGACCTTCCCACAGGTAAACCTCCAAAGATTATGTTGTCTCGAGTATAACGATTGAAATCTTAAAGTCAGGTAAAAGGGTGTGGAACTCGCTTAGCTGGCATAGTTCAGCAGTTAGATAAAGTTGTTATTAAGCTTGTTTTCGGATAATCGCAACCGAAATATTACCGTCAAAATTGGGAATGGGTGCAGCAAGTTTAGTTAGTTTTACGGAAACTTCTTGAATACGAGGATCGTTTGCCAGGGCCTGAGCTGCGATCGCATCGGCCAGCCGTTCAATCAGCTTAAATTTTTGTGTAGAAATGATCTGCTGGGTCTGGGCAATCAGGGTGGCATAGTTGTGGGTGTCTGCCAGCCGATCGGACTGGCCCGCCAACGCCAAATCCAGACTCAGGATGATATCTGCCTTGAACCACTGACCCAACACATTTTCCTCTGGCAAATCCCCGGTGTAGCCGTAGGCGCGAATGCCCGTGATTTCAATTCTGTCCACTCCCCCGCTATCCACTAACCTAAATCCCGATGGGTAAAGGCTTTTGCATTTTCGCCCGAGTAGGTGGCCACAATGTGACCGTTGCCCACCAGCTGATACTTATAGGTCACCAACCCTTCTAGCCCCACCGGCCCTCGGGGCGGCATTTTTTGGGTGCTAATGCCGACCTCTGCGCCAAACCCATAGCGAAACCCATCGGCAAACCGCGTCGAGCAGTTATGATAGACCCCCGCCGCATCTACCTGGGCCATAAATTTGATAGCCGCTGGCAAATTTTGGGTTGCGATCGCATCGGTGTGTCGCGACCCGTAGGTATTGATGTGTGAGATCGCCTCGTCGAGGGACTCCACCATGCGAATCGCTAAAATCAGATCGCTATATTCCGTTGACCAGTCTTCTTCGGTGGCAGGCTTAATCCCAGGGAGAATTTCTCGCGTCGCCCCATCTCCCCGCAACTCCACATCGGGCAGCGCTTTTGCCAACGCCGGGAGAAAATCAGCCGCGATCCCTCGATGCACCAGCAGCGTCTCAATCGCATTGCAGGCCGAGGGGTAGCCCACCTTGGCATCTCGGGCAATCTGCACCGTCTTCTCAATCTCAGCAGCATCGTCCACATAGAGATGACAAATCCCATCGGCGTGGCCCAACACCGGAATGCGCGTATTCTCCTGCACAAACCGCACAAACGCATTTGACCCGCGAGGGATGATCAAATCTACGTAGCTATCAAGCTCCAGCAGCGCCCGCGTCTCTTCTCGCGTGGTCAGCAGCTGCACCGCATTGGGGTCCACCCCCGCTGTCTCTAACCCCTGACGAATCGCTTTCACCAGGGCCTGACAAGAGCGCACCGCCTCCTTACCGCCTTTCAAAATTACCCCGTTGCCCGACTTCACCGCCAGCGTCGAAATCTGCATCACCGCATCCGGGCGCGACTCAAAGATCACCCCGAGCACCCCCAGCGGACAGGCCACCCGCTTGAGCACCAGCCCATCGTCCAACTCGCGCTGAATCTGCACCGTGCCCACCGGGTCCGCCAGCTTGGCCACATCGCGCACCCCGGCAATCGCCCCCTTGAGCTTCACCGCATCCAGTTTCAGGCGACCATAGAGCGGCTTTGCCAAATTATCTGCCTGTGCCGCCGTCAAATCAGCCTGGTTCGCCGCCGTAATCTCCGCAGCGGCGGATTCTAACGCCTGGGCAATCGCTTCAATCGCCGCATCCTTGGCCTCAGTCGAGAGGGCAGCCAAGGCTTGGGCGGCCTGGCGGGTTTGGGCTGCGATCGCAGCTAGCTGATTGTCAGACGCCATTAGAGAGGTCATAGGTCAAACGGGTTAGCCAACGGGGGTCTGTAAACTTCAGATCTTTAAGTTTAGCAAGAAAGCATAAACAACAAGACCCAAGCCTGAGATTACCTGGGGCAAACGAATCCTCAAGCAGCGGGCCCAAGCAAAGGACCTGTGGGCGAGGTCGTCAGGGCCTAACCCACTTTGAGTCGTTTAGCATTGATGCCCATTTTGACGGAAGTGTCGTGGCGTCATAAACTAATTGGCCTGAGTCGCTGCAATAAGACCAATGACTGAGGGGCAATAACTGAAGGACAATCAGTTATTGAGATGATTGAGATGGGCTCATATAATCTAAGTTTAATTTTTAGATTAGAAATACTCTATTAAATAGAGTGGATCTTCATTAAATAGAGTGGATCTTCCCGTAAAACTCCCTTAAACTAAATTAAAGAATAGATTTTTTACAATCGTTTTCTGAATTTGGATAGCTTTAAGTAAATTGTCATGGGGTGATTTTTAACCCTGTGAGATGTAGAGCTGTTTGTCAAAATATCCGGTCTTGATACTAGGAAGGCGTTCATGGGTGATTTTTGGCTGAGTACGGGTTGGTTAATCCCGCTGTATCCATTGATAGGGGTGATATTAAGCCTGCCCTGGTCACCTGGGATTATCCGGCGTACGGGACCGCGCCCGGCAGGATATCTCAACCTGCTGATGACGTTTGTAGCATTTGTGCATTGCGTAGCCGGGTTGTTAGTGGCCTGGGGGCAACCGCCGTTGCGGTTTGAGTTTAGCTGGCTGCAGGTGGCTAGTCTCAATATCACTCTGCCATTTGAGCTATCGGCCCTGTCTATGGGAGCCGCTACCGTCATCACAGGGTTAAACCTGCTGGTGCAGCTTTACGCCGTTGGCTATCTCGAGATGGATTGGGGCTGGGCGCGGTTTTATGCGCTGCTGGCCTTATTTGAGGCAGGAATGACGGCTCTGGTCCTCGGAGATTCGGTCTTTTTCAGCTACATGCTGCTTGAGATTTTGACCCTGGGTACCTACCTGATTGTGGGCTACTGGTTTAATCAGCCGCTGGTGGTGACCGGAGCGCGGGATGCCTTTTTGACGAAGCGGATCGGCGACCTGGTATTGCTGATGGGGGTGATTGCCCTCTACCCCCTGGCGGGCACCTGGAGCTTTAGTGAATTAGCCGACTGGGCTCAGCGGGCAGACCTCTCACCCACGACGGCGACGCTACTGGGGCTGGGCTTGCTAGCGGGGCCAATGAGTAAATGTGCTCAGTTTCCATTACACCTGTGGCTGGACGAAGCTATGGAGGGGCCACTACCTACCTCGATTCTGAGAAATGCGACGGTGGTGCCGGTGGGGGCTTGGGTGCTGATTAAACTGGTGCCAGTGTTGTCGCTATCGCCCCTGGCCTGTCGGGTTGCGATTGTCGTCGGGTCGGTCACCGCCATTGGCAGTGGACTGATTGCCTGTGCCCAGATTGATATCAAGCGAGTGATGTCTTACCTGGTGAGTGCTTACATGGGCCTGGTTTTTGTGGCAGTGGGTGCCCAGCAAGCCGGGGCGGCGTTTTTCTTGCTGTTTACCTATGCCCTCGCCATGGCTACTCTGGTGGCGGCAGCAGGGTCGATTATTCTCACTTGTATCACCCAAGATGTGACCCAACTGGGCGGTCTATGGTCACGCCGTCCGATTACCGGGCTTTCATTTTTAGTGGGGACATTTGGATTGGTTGCCATGCCACCCCTGGGCGGGTTTTGGTCGATGCGATCGCTGGTCGATGGTCTCTGGCAGGCAGGCGACTGGGGGCTAATTATTTTGATTCTTACCGTAAATTGGCTGATGGCATTTAGCCTGATGCGGGTCTTTGGCTTGGTCTTTGCTGGGCCAACTCAGGCAATGACTGCTCGTGCACCGGAGCCGATCTGGTTGGTGATGTTGCCATTGGTCATGATGGCTGGCCTAACTCTGCATGTCCCGATGGTTTTACAGGCTTTGTCATTGTTGCCGCTGTGGCAGACCACAGTGAATAGTGTCGGGCTGCTGCTGCTGTGGTCCTCCTTTACAGGTGGTGTGGTCGGTTACTTGCTCTACAGCAATCGTCAGCGCGCCCAAACCTTTAAACTCCTTCCCCAGTGGCTGGTAGATTTGTTTGCCTACGATTTTTATACCCCTATCCTTTATCGTAATACCGTTATCCTGGCGGTTGCTTCGCTGGCTCGCCTGGCTGACTGGCTCGATCGCTATGTCGTTGACGGACTTGTCAACTTTGTTGGGCTAGCGTCTTTGGTCAGTGGTGAAACTTTAAAGTATGGCAACACAGGGCGATCGCAGTTTTACATTCTCACCATTGCCGTTTGTACGGTACTGATTGCCCTGTTTATGGGCTGGCTGTATTTGCCAGTCTGAAGGGGTGGAGCGTAAAGGGTCATGGGTAATGGGTAATCAGTTTTACATCATCTCCCCCATCTCTCCTATCTTCCTCATCTCCCCCATCCAACGCCTACTCCCCAGTTCTCTCCACCCTCTACCCAACTCCCTCTACCCTCTACCCAACTCCCTCTACCAAACTCCCCCCACCCCCATGCTCCTAAGTCCTCTAATCTGGCTACCCGTTATGGGTGCCCTCATCATCAGCCTATCGCCGCTGTCAGCCAAGCAGTCTCGCAATGCAGCCTTGGCAGTGTCTGGCATTGCCCTGCTCTGGTCACTCTGGCTGTTTACCCAATTTGACCTGAGTGATTTTGGCTTTCAGATGAGCGAAAAACTACCCTGGTTGCCAGCCCTGGGTCTAGACTATGAGCTGGGCTTGGACGGTCTGTCACTATTGATGATTGGGCTCAATAGCTTTTTGACCTGGATTGCGATTTACAGTAGCTCAGAGGCGACCGAGCGCCCACGACTGTTCTATAGTTTGATGCTGATTGTCAGCAGTGCGCTCGCAGGGGCCTTCCTGGCACAAAATTTCTTGCTATTTTTCTTGCTTTACGAGATTGAACTGGTGCCGCTTTACCTGCTGATTTCGATCTGGGGCGGAGAGAAACGCGGCTATGCGGCGACCAAGTTTTTGCTCTATACGGCCCTGTCGGGGGCGCTGATCTTGGTGGGTTGCTTTGGCATGTTTTGGCTGGGCAATGCCACTGACTTTAGCTACGGCTCTCTGTCCGGGTTGCATCTTCCGGTCGAGTGGCAGGTGGCGCTGTTGATCCCGCTGCTGATTGGCTTTGGGATTAAAGTGCCGCTGATTCCGCTGCATACCTGGCTACCGGATACCTATGTGGCAGCCTCAACCCCCGTAGCGATTATGCTCGGCGGTTTGCTGGCCAAGCTGGGCACCTATGGGCTGCTCCGGTTTGGCTTTAGCTTGTTGCCCGACGGCTGGCGAGTGTTGGCACCGGGTCTGGCGGTGTGGGCCGCGATTTCGGTGATGTATGGAGCGGTGGTTGCGATCGCGCAGCGCGATATCAAGCGCATGGTAGCCTATAGCTCGATTGGGCACATGGGCTACATCTTGCTCGGTATGGCGGCGGGGAATCCCCTGAGTCTGGCGGGCAGCATTTCCCAAATGGTTTCCCACGGGATGATTCTGGCGATTTTGTTTCACCTGGTGGGGATTGTTGAGGCCAAGGTGGGCACCCGTGAGTTAGACGTCTTGAATGGGCTGATGAACCCGGTGCGGGGGTTGCCCCTAACCAGTGCTCTGCTGGTACTGGGGGGTATGGCCAGCGCGGGCATTCCTGGCTTGATAAACTTTGCCGCTGAGTTTGTTGTGTTTCAGGGCAGCTTTGGGCAGTTCCCAGTACAAACGCTGATTTGTGTGGTTGGCACCGGGTTAACGGCGGTTTACTTCGTGATTTTGTTAAACCGCACCTGCTTTGGCCGTTTGGATAACGAGCGAGCCTATTTTCCGAAGGTGACGTTTGATGAGAAGGTCCCGGCGTTTGTGCTGATGGCGCTGATTGTGTTTCTTGGGCTGCAGCCTAGCTGGCTGATGCGCTGGAGTGAACCTACCCCAGTTTCGGTGATTGCAGAGGCGACTGAACCAGTAGAGACGTCTTTAGATTTTAAGGCGGTGATGCCAATGGCACTGAACGCAACGATGCAGGAAGTGTCTGAACGATGAAGTTGTTTATGATTTGACATGCCTGCGGGATGGGGCTAAGTTCTCCCCCTGACTGCCCTGCTCCTCAACCCTTTCGCCCTTCGCCTTATAGCCCTGCGGGCATGGCTGACGCTAGCGCCCTCCCCCTTCTAAACCCACCACCCTCTACCCAACGCCTTCCATGTCCCCAACCACTCTCCAAAAACCCACCCTTCCCCCCTCCTCTCACCCCTTTGCCGATATCATTCACCGTCTTGAGGCCGGAGGGTCGATGCTGCCAGATACGCCGGAAAATCTCATGCAGATTATCGGCATCTATAAAGCCTATGCAGTGCCAATGGATTTTTACTGGCGGGACTTGCTCTACATTGGAGAACGGGTGTTTCTCAATCCGCTGCCGTTCTTTAAATACTTTATTTCAGAGGAATATCTGAAACGGCATAACACTTACTCTGGCGATGAGTCGCCGCTGCGCATTTGGAGAGGGCCGGGAGAAGCCCATCCAGAACTCACAGCCTTTATGGAAAAAGGGGAGTTGGGGCTAAAGCTGCCAAAGCTGCTGCATCACCTGTGGCATGACCGGGTGAACATGGAATTCGCCGAAGAATGTATGCGGGCAATGTTTTGGCATCGTGATCTTAACCCTAAGTTCAACGACTATCTCTACGAGGAGCCTTACCTTGAGGCAGCGGATCGGGCCATCAAGGCCTACTTCAAGCGTAATCCGGTCATGTTAGGGCTTTATAAGCTGTTTCCTGACATGTTTTTAGAGCAGGTTCGCCAGATGTCTTACTACGCCAACCTGGGGCTGTTTTGGGAAGTGATGGCTCCGGTCTTTTTTGAAATGTCGGACATATACGATGAGGGTGGCTTTAAGGGGGTTCCCGATGCCATGGACTTTTTGGTCAACGGCATCTTTGCTGTGGCAGGGCGACCGATTTATCACCATGTCTATATTGAGGGTGAATGCTTCGAAATTATTCCCAAGTCCGCCGGGTTCACCTGGCTCTATGAGGCAGCGCTCCCCTACGTCGAAGCGGTATTTTATCGAACCTCCCCGTTTCGCGGCACCAAGTCTTACAACGCCCAGGCAGGTCAGGTGCCGTCAGACCAGGCTGAGTTTCACTACGGCATCCTCTATGCCGATGTCTTTCCGGTAGGCAGTGCGGGCATTCCCCCGACGCTGCTGATGCAGGACATGCTGCATTTTTTGCCCCCCTACCTGGTGGACTATTACAAACAATACTGTCGAGGTGACGACGACTCCCTGATTCAGTTAGGGATCACCTTCCAGCGCTCGATGTATAACGTGACCTCGGCGGTGATCCAAGCGCTACGGGCAGCTTTACTCTATCCGCTGGATGACCCAAACCCTGAGCACCTTAAGGCCAATCGTCAGTTCTTTGAAGCCCAGATGGATCGGATGAAACGACCCGAGGCGCGGCTGGGGAATATTCAGCAGCCGGGTTATCGGTAGGTGCGGGGACGCGGAGATGGGGGAGACCTGACCTGAGCCTGTCGTTTGCGCTAGCCATGCCCCGAGGGCTACAGGGTGGGGAAGATGGGGCTGATGGGGAAGCGCAGGTAGGTGGGCAGCGCACAGAGGTGGGGAGGGTAAGGGCTGGTCTTGTGCGGTGCGGCTGAGCTCACCGTCAAAGCCTCACCGTCGAAGCCCTGCCTGATTTGGAAATTTTTGATTGACTCTAGAAGATTATGCCAAATATTGTTGAAATTGCGCTTGGAAATGAGGGATTTGAAACCCTGGTTGCTGCTGTCAAGGCTGCCGACCTGGTGGAGGTCTTACAGTCCGATGGGCCGTTTACCGTATTTGCGCCCAATGATGCGGCCTTTGCTAAGCTGCCCCCCAATACGGTGAATAACTTAGTGCAAAATCCGCCCCAACTGGCGCGCATCCTGACCTACCATGTGGTGCCCGGCAAGTGGCGCAAAGCCGATCTAGTGGCGGTTGACAGTCTCGACTCCGTAGAGGGTTCACCCATCCCAATCCGGGCTAAAGACTCATTTGAGGTTAAGAATGCAACGGTGGTCGCTGCCGATATCGAAGCCTCTAACGGCATCATTCATGTGCTAGATAACGTCATTTTAATGGGATAGCAAACCCACCACTCACTACCCACTACTCACCACCCATTTGCCGCTTTATGTCAGAATGTAAAGCGTGTGGATTACGTCTTCTCTCACTACAGCCAGGAAGCCAGCCAGGATCGCGCTGGGCAATTTTGATGGTGTGCATCTTGGGCACCAGCGCGTCATTGAGCCCGTTTTGCTGCATAAAGGGGGGCTGCCGGATGAGTCAATTCAGCTGGCGGCGAGTGTGACCCAGTGCTTGAGTCAGCCGGTGGTGGCCTCGGGCTATAGCGATCGCATCTCTCCATGGCACGGAGACTGGCAAGCACAAGTTCAAAAGGGTATGGCCCCACCGCCCATATCCACCCTGGACGAATATGCCACTGTCGTGACGTTTTTCCCCCATCCCCGCGAGTATTTTTCGGGTCAGTCGCGCCCACTGCTCACACCTTTAGAAGAAAAAACGCTACAGCTATCGTACATTGGGGTCGATCAGCTGATGCTGCTCCCGTTTAGCAAAGCCCTGTCTCAACTCAGTGCCGAGGCGTTTGTGGAGCAAATTTTGATTCGCGGGTTGCAGGCGCGACAGATTAGCGTGGGCAGTGACTTTCATTTTGGCAAGGGGCGCTCAGGTAATGCTGAGTTGTTGAGTGTGATCGCAACCCAACACAATGTCCCCGTCACCATCGTCCCCCTCCAGCTTGACGAGTGCGATCGCATCAGCAGCTCCCGCATTCGCCAGGCCCTGAGCGAGGGGCGTCTGACCGAAGCCACCCGTCTGCTAGGCCGACCCTACACACTAACGGGGCGCGTCGTACAAGGTCAGCAGCTAGGCAGACAAATCGGCTTCCCCACCGCAAATTTGAAACTGCCCAGCGATAAGTTTATCCCTCGACACGGGGTTTACAGCGTGCAGGTGTGCGGCCCCTGCATAGACGCTAGCGGCTTGATGAAACCTGGGGTGATGAATATCGGCAATCGGCCCACCGTCGCAGGGCAAGACGTGACCGTCGAGGTCCATCTATTTGACTGGTCCGACGACCTGTATGGCAAAACCCTGACCGTGAGTTTGGACACCTTCCTACGACCTGAGAAAAAGTTTGACTCCCTCGATAGTTTGAAGGCGCAGATCGAGGCGGACTGCCAGGCGGCGAGGCGTGAGCTGAAGGTTAAAGGTTAAAAATGAAGGGCGAAGGCGCTCCGATTTGGACAACCGATTTCCAGCGAGTCTAGAGTTATCACTAGACTTGCTTCTGAGGCGAGAGCTGCTTGAAATGGCATCTGGCGGTTATCACATCCAGGTGGAGCCAATTCGCCGCTGGTTTGCCTGAAGTATTTGCCTTAAGCCTTAAGTAGTTAGAGACTGGGCACGCTATGGAAAGCCAGCGTTACGATTAGAGCGGAAATGCCCAAGAAGATTCGAGAACTAAAGAAGATGCTACGAAGGGCAGGCTTTGAGTGTAAGCGCGTTCGAGGTAGCCATTAACGTTGGATTCATCCTAAACTGCCTGAACTGCCGGTTACGCTGGCTGGCAAAGATAGTCAGGATGCCAAACCTTATTTGGAAAAACTGGTCGAGACGGCGTTGCAAAAACTGGATGACAAGGAGCAGGGCAAATGAACCGAATTAAATACCGAGTCAACATCATCTGGTCTGACGAAGATCAGTGCTATGTGGTTGAGCTGCCAGAGTTTGCCACGGAAATCCAGCGATACTTTACCCACGGCAATACTTACGAAGAAGCGCTGGGCAATGCAAAGGAAGTGCTGGAGCTGCTGATTGAAAGCTATCAAGCAGAAGGCAAACCT
>JBCCRZ010000078.1:0-14309 GCA_039200855.1 Cyanobacteria bacterium P01_D01_bin.44
CTGGTAGCGCTTAATCAGCCCGTGGGCATCTATGATGTTTTGGCGAGAAGGTTTGCTCATTGAGCCAGCGTGGATTTGGGCGGTCTTGGTTCTTAAGGTGCCCAAATTGGGAGAGTGACTAAGGTGGAGCGGTGGGGGAGTGGGAAGACAGAGGGGGCAGGGCGAAGGGGAAAGGGGCAGGGGAGGCAGAGGGGGCAGGGCAAAGGGGAAAGAGGCAGGGGAAGGTGAGTGGGTGAGTGGGTGAGTGGGTGAGTGGGTGAGTGGGTGAGTGGGTGAGTGGGTGAGTAGATGAATTCATTCGCACAGTATCCCCACCGAGCGCAGCGACCTCACCGAGCGCAGCGACCTCACCGAGCGTAGCGACCTCACCGAGCGCAGCGACCTCACCGAGCGTAGCGACCCCACCAAACGTAGCGACTTATACAGTGAGGCAGACTCTAAAACCATGAGAATCGGAATCGTTGGCCTGGGGTTGATCGGCGGATGTTTGGGCCTTGATTTACGCCGGGTAGGGCACTGGGTTTATGGGGTGAGCCGTCGCCAGACGACCTGCGCGGCAGCAGAAACCAGAGGCGTGGTGGATGCTGCTGGGGTTGAGCTGGCTGGGCTGGCTGATACAGAGCTAGTGTTTGTGTGTACCCCCATTGCTGTCATTGAGCCGATGGTGGCGCGGCTAGCGACGGTGCTTCCCGCCTCAACTGTGGTGACCGATGTGGGTTCTGTGAAAGCGTCTATTGTGGCCGCAGCGACGCGGCTGTGGCCTCGTTTTGTGGGGGGGCACCCGATGAGCGGCAAGGCAGAAGCTGGGATTGAGGCGGCTGAGGCTCATCTCTTTTTGGGAAGGCCTTATGTGCTGACGCCGATAGCGACGACGGATGAGGGTGCGATCGCACAGGTCAGAGCTGTGGCCCAACAGTTGGGTTCCCACCTCTACTCCGCCAGTCCTGAAAATCATGATCAGGCCGTTGCCTGGATTTCCCATTTGCCGGTGATAGTCAGTGCTGGTTTGATTCAAGCGTGTCTGAGCGAGCCCGATAGTGCTATTCAAACCCTGGCCCAGCAGTTGGCTAGTTCTGGGTTTCGCGATACCAGCCGCGTCGGCGGGGGCAACCCAGAGTTGGGACTGATGATGGCTCAATATAATCAACCGGCTGTGCTGAAATCCTTGCTAGCTTATCGCCAGCAGCTGGATGTTTATATCAAGGCGATTCAGTCCGAAGATTGGGCGGCCATGGCCGATATGCTTCGGCAAGCTCAAGATCAGCGTTCTCGGTATGTTGATTAGCCCGGCTAGCTCCCATCCGCAATCATCACAGGCTCTTGGTACAGCAGCGCTGTGAAGGTGACCGTTGAGCCCAGGCCTTCGCCCATGCTAATGAACTGAACTTTCCCGCCCATGGCCTCGATGAGGCGCTGGGAAATGGCCAATCCTAGACCGGTGCCGCCGTACTGGCGGGTGCGTTCGCCGTCGACCTGACTAAAGGTTTGAAAAAGGCGATCCTGCTTTTCGAGGGAAACCCCGATGCCCGTATCTGCGACGCTGATTTTTACAAAACCTGGCCAGGGCTTGTTGTCAAATTCAACAGGTTGGGATTTAATCTCGGCGGTGATGCTAATGCCGCCCTCGGGGGTAAACTTAATGGCGTTGCCCACCAGATTGAGCAAGACTTGTAGCAGTCGCTGATAGTTGCAATAGAGCTTAATCTCATCGAGGGTCTGGGGCAGTGATAGCTTAAAGTACAGTCCTTTTTGCTCTGCCTGGGGGTGAGCAAAATTTTCAACGTGATCAAACAAATCCCGTAGGCTGACGGTGCTAAAATCAATTTCCATTTTGCCGGCTTCGATTTTGGCAATGTCCAGGACATCGTTAATCAAATCCAGCAGATGTAGGGCCGATTTGTGAGATTCTTGCAAAAATTCTCGCTGCTCTTCGGGGTCGTCTGCCATGCCGTCGAGTACCAGTTTCAAAAAGCCAATCATGCCGTTGAGCGGGGTACGCAACTCATGGGAGGTATTGGCCAGAAACTCACTTTTCAGACGAGATGCCTCTTCAGCCTGGCGTCGGGCTTCTTCGAGTTCGTCGTTTTTGTCTAGCAGTTTTTCGTAGGCCTGTCTGAGTTCTGTGGTGAGGTTTTGACTGGCTCCAAACAATTTGGCGTGGGCAATGGCTGTGCCCACCTGATCGGTGAGTTCGTTAATCAGCTCAATTTCTAAGGGGTGCCAGGAACGACCCGGTGGCTGCTGAAGCAATAAAACGCTGTTAGGTTGTGACTGATAGCAAGTCGCCATGGTCAAAACGCTATAGGGCTGATGAGCTTCGCCCCAGGCAAAATCAGAGACCACCGGCTTTAGGGTTTCGATGGTTTCACGAAAATCAGGCTTTTTAGACAGCTCAAAGGTTTTACCCAAGCAAGGATGCAGATCGCTACGGTGGTACTCAGCTACAACTTTAAGAGTTTGCATCTCTTGGGAATAATCACAGACCAGGCAGCGGTGCAAATTTAGCAGGGAGCCCAAGCCGTCGACGGTTTGTTGCCAGATCGTCTCAAGATTGAGGGTTTTACGAATATTTGAGGCAATATGGGTCAGCAGTGCGTGGTAGTAGACGATATTGTCTACGGTCTTAGTGGCCAGCTCATTGTGGAGGGGCAGGTGGAGGGGGTAGGTGGTTTTTAAGCGATGACCTACACCCAACACATGGGGGGAAGCCCCTTCATCAGCCCTGATTGGCTGCAGCACAAAATCAAAACTCATGGGGTGATAGCCGCAGCGCACTACGCATTGAAATCGCTCTGGCTGCTGAGTTTCTAACACACGACGGACGCGCTCTAGATATGGACCGACCGCAACTGGCCCAAATAAAACCTCAACGGGCTGCCCGACAAAGGCACTGATATCCAAAGTGTTTTGGCTAGCCTGGGGCCACTGCAGCGATAAAATTTGACCGCTGACATCGTGAATGACCTGTAACGGTTCTGGCTGTGGGGGGGCATCTATGGCACTACGATCAGCAGGATTGCTAGCTTGAGTCATCGCCAGATTGGGCTCACCAATAGAGGCCACATCTGAGGCAGGGCTCGATGAGTCAGAGGGTGAGAAAGAACTAGCAGACCAAGGCATGTTGCAAGATTCGAGTGACTGGAACAGTTGGCTTGGCATAGATGTAGCAGGGGTGGTCAACGTAGCCTGACAGCTGGTTATAGCAAAGTGCTACCTAATGACGCGCAACCAGAGGCAAGGGCTTTAACTGAACCACTTGAGTGGCCCTCTGATTAACTTTAGCGCTAACGCTAAGCTCTCGAGAAGGGTATAGGCCAGTCTATATATGCATGCCCTCTTTAGAGGTCAAAATTCACTCAATGTTCACAGATTAGGGGTTCAATTCGTTAAATTAATCATTCCATTCCCCCTTGGGTGGAACCGGAGGATTCAGATTCAAAGGTCTTGATAAATCGTCTTCTGTTCGTCGGCTACCCGTGCGTAACCACTGTCGCAGGGCAACTTCGATGACCCGACTAGGATCCGTCGTCAACCGACTGACTTGCGCCATCAGGTCGGTATCTAACCGGACAGAGACTTCAACCTTGTCGGGGGCTGGGGCGTTGATTTTGTCAGTATCATCGGGGGCGTCAGGCAGGCGAGTCATGATCAGTTCTCTAGGCACTAGTAAAAAAAGTTAGCCTAAGGCGTGGGTAGCCGTCGGCATTAGTCATCAGCACTTATAGCAGTCACCGGTCCGATTAGGAGGCGATTGCGAGCCACGTAGCACTAATGGAGCACTGGGATAACTGCACTCGATAGCCTAAGCGAAGTGGCCAACGTTATATATGAGTGTACGCTGCTCCTATCGGTCATTTAGCCCCAGGGTTTACAATCTGTCAGCTAATTTCGGTTAACCCTTTAACAAAGGCTTGATCTGTAAAGCCCCATAAAGGCATCCTGGAGGGTAAGGCGAAGCATTAAAATAAGTTAAGCGATGTTTTAACTTTTCTCAATAAAATTACGGGTTCTATTCCTCATTTCCTATGACCGATGTCTCTGTTTCACGCATCCGCAATTTTTCAATCATTGCCCATATTGACCATGGGAAGTCTACCTTGGCTGATCGGTTGCTACAGCAAACAGACACCGTCAGTGCTCGGGATATGAAGGAGCAGTTTCTGGACTCAATGGACATTGAGCGGGAGCGTGGTATCACGATTAAGTTGCAGGCTGCCCGCATGGACTATCAAGCCCGAGATAGTCAGGATTATGTACTTAATCTGATCGATACGCCAGGGCACGTTGACTTTTCCTACGAGGTGTCACGCTCTCTGGCGGCGTGTGAAGGGGCTTTACTGGTGGTCGACGCGTCCCAGGGGGTTGAGGCGCAGACGCTGGCCAACGTATATTTAGCGCTGGAGCACGATTTAGAAATTATTCCGGTCTTGAATAAGGTAGATTTGCCGGGGGCAGAGCCCGATCGGGTTAAGCAAGAAATTGAAGACATCGTTGGGCTTGACTGTAGCAACGCGATCTTGGCGTCGGCTAAAGAGGGGCTCGGGATTGATGAGATTCTAGAGGCGCTGGTTTTTTTAATTCCGCCGCCGCAAGATACCACTGAGAAACCTTTGCGGGCCCTAATTTTTGATAGCTACTACGACAGCTATCGCGGGGTGATTGTTTATTTTCGGGTGATGGATGGCACTTTACGCCGTCGCGATCGCATCCGCTTGATGGCGTCAAGGCAAGAATACGAAATCGATGAAATCGGGGTTTTGTCGCCCAATCAAGTGCCCGTTGATGAACTGCACGCTGGGGAGGTGGGCTATTTAGCGGCCTCTATCAAAGCGGTCGAAGACGCCCGTGTTGGGGACACCATCACCCTGGTCAAACAGCCCGCACCTGAGCCCTTGCCTGGGTATGTGGAGGCGACGCCGATGGTGTTTTGCGGCCTATTTCCGACGGACTCTGAGCAGTATAAAGATTTGCGCGAAGCCCTGGATAAGCTCCGCCTCAACGATGCTGCCTTAAAATACGAGCCAGAAACCTCAAGTGCCATGGGGTTTGGGTTTCGCTGTGGTTTTTTGGGGTTGCTGCATATGGAGATTGTGCAAGAGCGGCTGGAACGGGAATATAACCTGGACTTAATTACCACTGCCCCCTCGGTGATTTACAAAGTCACCACCTTGCAGGGGGAGGTGCTGATGGTCGATAACCCCAGTGAATTGCCTGAGCCCCAGGCCCGCGAAAAAATTGAGGAACCCTACGTCAAAGTCGAGATTCTGACCCCAGAGGAGTTTGTCGGAGCGCTGATGGAGCTGTGTCAAACTCGCCGAGGCGACTTTAAAGATATGAAGTACCTGACCCCAGGCCGCACCACGCTGGTCTATGAACTGCCGCTGGCAGAGGTGGTGACCGATTTCTTCGATCAGATGAAGTCGCGATCGCGCGGCTACGCCAGCATGGAGTACCAGTTGATTGACTATCGCGAAAATCCGCTCGTGAAGCTTGATATCTTGATCAATGGCGATAAGGTTGATCCGCTAGCCGCGATTGTTCACCGCGATAAAGCCTATTACGTTGGCAAGGCCCTGGCCGAAAAGCTCAAAGAGCTGATTCCGCGACATCAGTTCAAAATCCCCGTACAGGCCTCCATTGGTAGCCGAGTGGTTGCCAGTGCGAGTATCCCGGCTCTGCGCAAAGACGTTTTAGCAAAATGCTACGGCGGCGATATTTCCCGTAAGAAAAAGCTGCTACAAAAGCAAGCCAAGGGTAAAAAACGTCTCAAGGCAATTGGTACCGTCGATGTTCCCCAAGAGGCTTTCATGGCCGTTCTAAAACTATCTCCTTAGGCTTGCCTGAGTTGACCTGAGGGGTAAGCCTCTCTCCACCGTCTTACTTCAGAAACCATTGAAGTTTTAGTGAATCGCCCTGGACGACGAGCGACATATTGGAAAATTTTGTTAAATTGCTGACAGCCCAGTGCGTAAGCATTTCTCACAATCGCTCTGCCGAGGTTAGATAAAGCTCATCGCTGGGTGGGCACAATCTACTCGTAACTTTATTCAACATTTTAGGCTTCTTCCAGGGCTCTGGGCAGATTTAGGCCGATTACGGTTGTGTCTGGTTTGAGCGAACTGTCAGGTTTAACATTCCGGGTCACGGTCCGGGTTTGCTGACAGGTTAGGAAAGTTCCTTCTGTGTTTCTTGCAAACAGCTCAATTAATTGCAAAATTATGAGAATTCTAGTCACGGGCGGTGCTGGTTTCATTGGCTCTCATCTGATCGATCGATTGATGGAGGCTAACCATGAAGTCATCTGCCTGGATAATTTTTACACCGGACACAAACGTAATTTATTAAAGTGGCTTGACCATCCTTATTTTGAGCTGATCCGCCACGATATTACTGAGCCGATTCGGCTGGAGGCCGATCAGATTTATCATCTGGCCTGCCCCGCATCCCCGGTTCATTATCAGTACAACCCAGTTAAGACCATTAAGACCAATGTGATGGGTACGCTGAATATGTTGGGGTTGGCCAAGCGGGTCAAAGCGCGCTTCTTTTTAGCCTCGACCTCAGAAGTTTACGGCGATCCCGAGGTGCATCCTCAGCCCGAGGAGTATCGCGGCAATGTGAATACGATTGGGATTCGTAGCTGCTATGACGAAGGTAAGCGGGTGGCCGAGACCCTGGCGTTTGACTACCATCGACAAAATGATGTGGAGATTCGCGTGGCTCGGATTTTTAACACCTATGGCGCTCGCATGTTAGAAAATGACGGTCGAGTAGTCAGCAATTTTGTCGTGCAGGCGCTGCAGGGTAAACCTTTGACGGTGTACGGTGATGGTTCTCAAACCCGCAGCTTTTGCTATGTCGATGACCTGGTAGAAGGGTTTATCCGGTTGATGAATGGTGACAATGTCGGTCCGATCAATCTGGGGAATCCTGGGGAATACACGATTTTACAGTTAGCGCAGACGATCCAAAATATGGTCAACCCTAATGTGCCCGTAAAATACGAGCCTTTGCCCCAGGATGATCCGCGCCGTCGCCAGCCCGACATTACCAAGGCCAAGCAGTTTTTGGGTTGGGAGCCGACAGTGCCTCTCAAAGAAGGGCTGGCGTTGACCATCGCATATTTCCGAGAGCGGCTAGAGGCAGAGGGTAAGCTGGCGGTACCGGCTGCGATCGCACAAGATTAGCCAGCATGGGGTTAGCGCCCAGCTATTCCCCATTTTTCTAACCACAGTTTTTCTAACTGAACTTTTTACAGTTGCCCTACGAATCAGGGCGTTATTCTAACAGGGAGTTATTTCAATGCGTGTTTGTGTAATTGGGACCGGTTATGTAGGTTTGGTGACGGGTGTTTGCCTGTCCCATATTGGCCATGATGTGATCTGCGTTGATAATAATGCTGAGAAGGTCAAATTAATGCAGTCAGGTCAGTCCCCTATTTATGAGCCGGGGCTGTCTGAGTTGATGAAGTCTTCTATGGAGTCAGGGAAACTCACGTTTACCACTGACTTAGGGGCTGGGGTCAATCACGGCGATATCTTGTTTATTGCTGTTGGGACACCGCCTTTGCCCACCGGAGAGAGTGATACTCGTTACGTGGAGGCAGTGGCCCGGGGTATCGGTGAAAATCTGAATGGTGGTTACAAGGTGATCGTAAATAAGTCTACGGTGCCCATTGGCTCAGGGGACTGGGTCCGGATGATTGTGCTGGATGGCATTGCTGAGCGTCAGCGGGTACCTGTTGCGGCTGGCGCACCCGCAGGGGCAACCGGACCCGAGGCTCAGTTTGACGTGGTCAGCAACCCCGAGTTTTTGCGGGAAGGGTCGGCGGTATACGATACTTTTAACCCTGATCGGATTGTCTTGGGCAGCAATAACGATAAAGCCATTGCCATGATGAAAGAGCTATACGAGCCTATTGTGGAGCGTAAGTTTTCTGAAGATGCATCTTTGCCGCCCGTGCCGGTTTTGGTGACTGATCTGAGCTCGGCTGAGATGGTCAAATATGCGTCCAATGCATTCCTGGCAACTAAGATCAGCTTCATTAATGAAGTCGCTAATATTTGCGATCGCGTCGGTGCCGATGTCACCCAGGTGGCCCAGGGCATCGGTCTTGATTCTCGGATTGGCAATAAGTTTCTCCAGGCCGGGATTGGCTGGGGGGGGTCTTGCTTTCCTAAGGATGTCTCGGCGTTGGTTCACACCGCCGATGACTATGGCTATGAGGCTGAGCTTCTTAAGGCTACTATCAACGTCAACACCCGCCAGCGCCTCCTATCGCTTGAGAAACTCCAGCAGGTGCTCAAGATCTTGAAGGGTAAGACTGTCGGCCTGTTGGGGCTCACCTTTAAGCCGGATACCGATGACATGCGTGATGCACCGGCGCTGGTGCTGATCGAGCACCTCAACCGTTTGGGCGCTAAGGTCAAGGCCTTTGACCCGATTGTGTCCCAAAGCGGCATTGGCAACGGGTTATCTGGGGTGATTATCGAGAGCGATCCTGAGCGTCTGGCTGATGGCTGTGATGCCCTCGTGCTCGTGACGGACTGGGCCCAGTTCAAGGATCTTGACTATGGCAAGATGGCCGGGTTGATGCATACCCCGATCTTGATCGACGGTCGTAACTACCTAAACCAGCCTCAAATCGAGGAAGCGGGTTTCCGCTACTTGGGTGTGGGTCGTTAAGTTCTAGGTGCTGGACCAACTCATATCTTAAAACCTAGCAGGGGCACGGTGACCGTGCCCCTGCTAGGTTTTAAACAGCTTATCTACTACTGAGCCGAGGCCCAGCGATCGAGGGCTCGCTTGCCCCCCCAACGGGCGACGATTTCATCATCATAATCGTCGGCGAGGCGCACCACCGTCGTCACAGAGTGCTTTAGCTCGATGCGATCGCAGGTAGACCCCACCAGACTGTGCTCAAACACAACGTCATCTTCGCTATCCAGGGCAAAGCGCCCAAAGTAAATGCCATCATTGGCCCGCAACAGATAGTAACTCAGCTCAGGGGTGACCTCGAGATCGGTCACCACATAGGCTCTAGTCGTAATCAGCGCTTCGTTGCCACCCCAGGGGATCACCCGAGTAGAGGCGACGGCAGAGCCAATCGTAATGATAAATAGGGGTTCATCTTCAAATGCGACGGTCGCCTCGCCAAACAGATCTTCCATCCAGGGGGCAATGCGGTCGTAGCAGGTTTGCTGAGCAGCACTTTGAAACTCCATGGGGATCAAATTCATGGGTTAATGTGGTTTATTCTCTCATCTCTGTACTAACAAGCATCAAAAATCTCAGGCTTAATTTCAGAGATGCGGTTAGATCTCACCCGTACGGGTACCTACACCTCGGTCGCCCCAAAGGTGGGCTTATCCTAAAAGAGAGCGTTGTGTTGTCTTGACAGTGTCAGAATCTAACCTCCCCGCCAATCCTGCTTCCTCGCATCCTGGCTCTCCAGGTTCCCGATCGGTGCTGCCCGACCCAACGGAGCCACTTGTCAGTGAGCCGCTCGATCAAACGCTGGCTGAGTTTGACGAAATGGCGGCAGAGCTGCACTACCAGCAGGCGGTGAACGTTGTAGAGCAGCTGGTAGACAGGCTTGATTTAACGGCACGTGAGCGGTCTGGGCTGGAGGCCGAAATTAAAAGTTTAGGTCAGCTGCAACGCAAGCTAAGCCAGGGCGTCATCCATATTGCCGCGTTTGGTATGGTAGGCCGTGGTAAGTCTTCAATTTTGAATGCGTTGGTGGGGCAGCCAATTTTCACGACAGGGCCGCTACACGGGGTGACCCAGCGGATTGAAAGTGTGCCCTGGGCTGTTCAAGTCATGGAGGGCGGCTCAGACCTTGTTGCTAGCGCAGACTACGCTGCTGGTGTTTATCGAGTTGCCTGCGGCGATCAGCAGGCTCAAGTCGAGCTGGTGGATACGCCAGGCATTGATGAAGTCGGCGGAGAGGTGCGGCAAGCGATGGCCCAGCGGGTAGCCCGACAAGCAGATTTAATTTTGTTTGTGATCGCCGGAGACTTGACCCAGGTTGAGTACGATGCCCTGGTACAGCTGCGGCAGGCTAAAAAGCCGATTTTGCTAGTTTTCAACAAAGTCGATCAGTACCCACCCGCTGACCAACGCATAATTTTAGAAAAGCTTGAGCAGCAAGTGGCGTTGCTGCACATTGCGCCCTCAGAGATTGTGTTGGCGGCAGCGGCTCCCCTGGTGGTCACCGTTGATCCCCAGCGGCAAATTCAGCGGCAGCGCGGCACTGCCCAAGTGGAGATGCTCAAACTTAAGATGCTGGACGTTTTGCATCGCGAGGGTAAATCTCTGGTGGCCCTTAACACTCTGCTCTATGTCGATACGTTGCATGAACAGCTGGTTGCCCGCAAGCTCGAAATCCGCACCCAAAGTGCCGATGATGTAATCTGGAAGCTGGTTTTGGCAAAAGCCACTGCGGTTGCCGTTAACCCCATTTTGCTGGCCGATTTGATGGGAGGGGCGGCGATCGATCTATCCCTAGTGGTGACCCTCTCTCGCTTGTATGGGCTGGAGCTGACCCAGCACGGTGCCCTGAGCCTCTTGAAGACAATGGCCCTGGCGATGGGGGGGCTCTCGGCCAGTCAACTTCTGATTACCTTTGGGTTAAGTTCGCTTAAGAGCCTACTGGGGGCTTCAACTGCGGTGACGGGTGGGCTATCGATGGCCCCCTATGTATCGGTGGCGGTCACCCAGGCTGCTGTTGCAGGGGTATCCACCTATGCCATCGGCCAGGTGACCAAGGTCTATTTGGCCAATGGTGCTAGCTGGGGGGCGTCTGGACCTAAGGTTGCGATCGCAAACATTCTAGATAATCTAGACGAAGCCTCAATCATGGCCCGCATCAAAACTGACCTGAGCTCCCGCCTCAATTCTTAAAATCTTGAGGGCCGCTAAAGCCGGAGGCCTGGGCTAGTTCGTCCAACGTTTGGGTGCCTGATAAAAACTGACCATTAACCTCCCAGGTTGGAAAGCCCGTAATCCCTGCCACTGACTGACACAGAGAAGCTTGGGAGCTTTTCCCATCAGGGGCACATTCGATGTAGGGCATGTCAGCCAGAGCCTGTTGTCCAAACAGCTGTTTCTGGTCGTGGCAGTGGGGGCACCAGTAGGCTCCATACATTTTGGCATCGACGTCTTTGAGATGGCGAGCCAGCGCTATCTCAGCCTCACCAGACGTATTGGTGACCGGGGGACCAACCTCACCAGAGGCATTGGCAATGGTGGAATTAGGCGCGTTAACTGGCGCATAGACTCCCAGAGTTGCCACCAGGGCAACCACCGCCACAATCAGACCGGTAAAGACCAGCTGACCCCGATCGTCCCAGTTGCGACCCACTACGGTCAGCAAAAACATGAGAGCGGTGAAAGCAGCCGAAGCGATGCAATAGAGACAGGCTGCCTTAAGCTCAGTCGACAAGATGTACATGAGGTAGCCACTAAAGACCATCATGCCGGTCGCACCCACAAACAGCAACAGCCAGCTCCAGGTTTCTAGCTTTTGTCGCAGCTCCTTGCTCTGATCGGGGTTGATCAGCAGCGGCCCCAGCGCCAGCGTCACCATACTGAGGTAGGCCAAACAGCCAAACAAGGTCAGCGGCAGACCAAAAATGGTGGCATAGGCGCTGGATAAGACCTGATCACAGCCCGACGTTGGGCAGGCGGCGTCGCCGCTCATAAATTTGATGACGGTGAGGTAGCCAGTGCCCAGTGCCCCCACGGTTGCGATCGCGCCAATCAGTGGGCGCGACCAGCGATAGATCAAACGATTATCTTGTCGGCGACGTCCCATAGGTCAAAACTCTCTACTCGCTTATAGTATGGACTGGATTACGAATGAACGGCAACGGATGACGGTAGGGGGGCCTGTGGCCGCTGAGTCAGGCCGTATTGCATGGCCTCCACAAACTGCCCTACCCGGCTTGGATCAATCGGCTGATTGATATCGCCATGGCGCTTTAGGGCGCTGGAGACAATCACCCCATCCGCCGATTGAATCAGCTTAGGAATATTTTCCCAACTGGCACCGCTGCCGATAAACACTGGGGTCTTACCTGCTGCTGCTTTTGCCAATTCTAGATCCTCAAGATTGGGGGGGCTACCGGTGGCCCAGCCCGATAAAATCACCCCATCGGCCAGCCCTCGATGGATGGTATCTTGCACAGCAGTCGTTAGATTGGGGGTTCCTAACGGTCGGGCATGTTTGACCAAGACATCAGCCAGCACCTTGACATGGCTACCCAGCTCACGTCGGTAGCGCATCAGTTCGTGGGCACGGCCCTCGATCAACCCCTGATCGGTAGCCATTACCCCAGTCAAGACGTTGACACGGATAAACTGGGCCCCGACACAGGTTGCGATCGCCAGAGCGCTATGGGCATCGTTTCGCAAAACGTTGATGCCAATGGGTAGTGGGACCAGCTGCATAACCCGTGAAATGATCAAGGTCATGGCACTGACCACCGCCGGGTCAACGCCATCCTTGACAAAGGGTGCATCAAAAAAATTTTCGATAATAATCCCGTGGACGCCTCCGGACGCCAGGGCCGTGGCCTCTTGGGTCGCCCGTTCGATGACCGTATCCAAATGGCCCTGCCAGCGAGCGGCGGTGGGCAATGGGAGCAAATGGACCACGCCAATAACCGGGTTAGGGGTTTTAAAAACCTGATTTAAGTCCACGTTTAATCTTGTCTCGGACTCTCAACAGCACCAATTTTAGACCGAATCGACAGTTCCATCAGCAGGCTGTCAAAGACGAGTAGTCTGTCTAAAGCTAAATTTCGGGGTGAGTAGGTAAGTGCGCTGTGCGGGTGAGTAGGTAAGTGCGCTGGCGCTGGTGAGTTGGGCAACAGGGGCAGATCCGTTGAGAACGTGATGAATTGATGAAGGACACAATTGTGTAGTTATGTTATGCTTTGTCAAGCCCTGGGCAATAAATATATCGCTACCCAGCATGCCGCTAAGTTGTAACTGCTTGATAAAGCAACTTGTGATTTTAGCTCGACGTCTTAGCAGGAAGTTTTAGAGCTGTTCTGAGAGCATGTTTTGGGAAGGTGCTAGTCATCCTGAGTAGCGATCGTCACGCCCGCTATAGACTCTGGTACTACCACCGAATTTGTATGACCCACAAGCCTACGGTTGCTGTTTCGCACTTGGGTTGCGAAAAAAATCGCGTTGATACTGAGCACATGCTGGGTTTGCTCGTTAAGGCAGGCTATGCCGTTGACAGCAGCGAAGCTCTGGCAGACTACGTAATTGTTAATACTTGCAGCTTTATTGAGGAGGCCCGCCAGGAGTCCGTTCGTACTCTGGTGGAGCTGGCAGAGGCCCAGAAGAAAGTCGTGATTACTGGGTGCCTGGCTCAGCATTTTCAATCTGAACTGTTAGAAGAGATCCCCGAAGCGGTTGCTCTAGTCGGTACCGGTGATTATCACAAGATTGTAGAAGTCATTGAGCGGGCCGAAGCGGGGGAGCGCGTCAAAATGGTCTCCGATGAGCCCAGTTACATTGCCGATGAAACCGTGCCTCGGTATCGCACCACCACCGAGGGGGTTGCGTATGTGCGAGTTGCCGAAGGCTGTAACTACCGTTGCGCGTTTTGTATCATTCCCCATTTGCGAGGCAACCAGCGTTCTCGATCAATTGAGTCGATTGTCGCCGAGGCCCATCAACTGGCCGCAGAGGGCGTCCAAGAAATCGTTCTGATTTCTCAGATCACCACTAACTATGGTGTTGATCTTTATGGAGAGCCCCGCTTAGCAGAGCTGCTGCGCGCCTTGGGCGAAGTGGATGTGCCCTGGATTCGCATGCACTATGCCTATCCCACTGGTCTCACCCCCAAGGTTATTCAAGCGATTCAAGACACGCCTAACGTGCTGCCCTACTTAGATCTGCCGTTGCAGCACTCCCATCCAGAGATTTTGCGTGCTATGAATCGGCCCTGGCAGGGGCGGGTCAACGATGAGATCATCCTGCGACTGCGGGAAGCGTTGCCGGAGGCTATCCTGCGCACCACCTTTATTGTGGGCTTCCCTGGGGAAACTGACGAGCAGTTTGCCCACTTACTGGCCTTTGTTGAGCGACACGAGTTTGACCATGTGGGGGTGTTTACCTTTTCTCCTGAAGAGGGCACACCGGCTTTTGAGCTGCCCAATCAGGTGCCCGAGGCCATCAAGCATCAACGGCGAGAGCAGTTGATGCTGGCACAGCAGAGTATTTCGTTTCGGCGAAATCAAGCCCAAATTGGACGCACGGTTGATGTCCTGGTTGAGCAAGCCAACGCC
>JBCCRZ010000079.1:0-14306 GCA_039200855.1 Cyanobacteria bacterium P01_D01_bin.44
CCTTCTCTAGTCTGACTGGAACAACTAATCTGATTGGGCCAGCTGGGCCGTATGATAGTTAAGAGAAGTTTAATGAGCTTAATTTCTATTTAACTTTCGAAATTCGTCGCCCTGCATGCCTATCGTCCTGCTATCTATTGCCAGTTTCATTTCGTGGTTTGTCAGCATGATAGCGGGGGGCGGGAGTCCTCTGTTGCTGGTGCCGACGGTTAATGTGCTTTTGGGTTCTCAGGCGGTTGCCCCAGTCCTGACCGTCGGGTTGCTGGCCGGCAATTTGCAGCGCTGTTGGCTATTGCGTCAGCATATTGATTGGCGGGTAACCGCCTGGCAGGTGCCTGGGGTGCTGGTTGGGGCATTGTTGGGGGCCATTGCGTTTACCCAGATTCGAGCCGAGGGCTTGCAGTTAGTGATCGCGTTTGTCTTGCTGTGGATGGTTTTGCACAGTTGGCTAAGTCAGCATGTGCGCCTACCTGGCTGGGAAATCAAGACTTGGCAGTTTTTGCCCCTGGGTTTTCTCAATGCAGTGGGGTCTGGTTTGGCGGGTACCACTGGCCCAATTTTGAACCCGGCCTATTTGAGCTATGGCCTGGATAAAGAAGCCATGGTAGCGACTAAATCGATCAATCTCGTGCTCGGTCACTGTGTCAAACTGCTCACCTATGGCAGTCTCGGGGTACTGCGTCCAGAGATTGTTGGGTACGGCATTGTGATTGGGGTGGTGGCGCTGCCCGCGAACTGGTTAGGGAGCCGTTTTTTGCAGACCATGAGTGCCCAACAGTTTAAGTATTCGGTTTTAGTACTGATTGGAGTTAGCGGCCTGATTACCCTCTGGCAGGAGCGGGCACTATTGAGTTTTTAGGCTTATTCAGCTTCTAATAAGCTTTCTATTACGGTGTAAATGTCCTCTTCTGACTGGCCTGAGAGCTGGCGATCTTTGATGTCGATCAGGCCCTGGGCCAGATGTTCGGCCCGTTTTTTGTAAACGTTGTTGGCGGTGAGCAGATCGGTAAAAATTGTCTGCTCAATTTCGAGACGATTGGCTTCTTCGCCCAGGGGCTCTGCATAGGCAACTTCGTCTACGTCATATTTCAACAAAAAGATCAGAGCATTGCTGCGGCTTTGCAGACTTTGCTGTAGGGCGCGGGTGTCAAGCTCGAGGCGGTCAAAGCCGACCTGACCCTCGATGCGCAGCTCGACGATTGGTTGGGGGGCGGTGGGTAGGTTGGCCTGGTCGAGGGTTGCGATCGCGCTCTGAGTAATGTCTTCGATAGATTCTTGCCCCTTAACCGTGAGCCGCAGGCGCACAATCGGTCGCTGTCGGTAGTCCGTCTTTAGCTCAGCCTGAATGCCGGTTGAGTCCAGGTTGACCAGCAGTACCCCCCGTTCAAAGCCAGCTTCTTCGACATTATTGGCCTCTAGAGAGCCGGGGTTAAAAATCCAATCTTCGACCGCATAATGTTTGTGGATGTGCCCCAAGGCGAGGTAGTTGACCCCAGCAGTTTGCAACGGCAGCAGATCGCTGTAGCGCAGGGCCCCAGCATACCGAGCAATTTGTCCCTCAAGGCCGTGGTGAAAGAGTAATACAGTGTGTTGGGGGCCACTGGGCAAGGTGGCGATGGCTGCCGCAATTTGCTCTATCGCTCGCGGGGCAGCTGCTCCGTACCAGTTAGCACCCAGCACCCGTACACCGCAGTCCAGGTCGATGTAGCCGCCGCGTTTGCCATTCCAAGCCGAATAAAAGGGGTCACCTGTAGCCAGGTTGCCAGGTTCCAAAAGCTTCAGCAGCCCCCAGTCAGACAGATAGCGCAGCCAGCTGGTTTTGGTGCCGTAGGGACGATTGTCATGGTTGCCCTCAATGGCCAAAACTGGAATGTTGTGGGCCTGGAGCTTTTGCAAGCAGAGTTGAGCCTGGTTGAGCACCGCTGGTTGAATCATTCGATGTTCAAATAAATCACCGGCAATCACCACAAAATCAACCGATTCACCAAGGGCATATTTCTCAATCACGTCCTGAAGCGCAAAGAAAAAATCCTTGGTGCGCTCTGGGCTATCGTAGCGATCGAAGCCTAAATGGATATCGGCCAGGTGAAGAAATTTTGGCATTGGGCCAACCTTATACGGGGGCTCCAGTCGTTTCTGCGGCCAATTCTTCTAACCGCTCTTGCTGATCTTTCGTAATACAAGACTGAATGACGGTTTCGATGTCGCCCTCCAGAATTGGGTTGAGGCTAAAGTTTTGCCCCAGGCGGTGGTCGGTGACCCGATTGTCTTTGTAATTATAGGTACGAATTTTTTCAGACCGAGAGCCGGTGCCCACCTGGGAGCGACGCATAGAGGTGACCGCCTCCTTTTGCTCCCGGAGTTTCATCTCATATAACTTAGCCCGGAGGATCTGCATGGCCCGTTCCCGGTTTTGCAGCTGCGATCGCTCCTCGGTACAAAACACGCGAATGCCCGTGGGTTTGTGGAATAAGTCCACTGCGGTCTCTACTTTGTTGACGTTCTGACCACCTGCGCCCCCGGAGCGCGCCGTTGACATTTCAATATCTTTAGGGTCAATCTTAATTTCGACGTCGTCTACCTCCGGCATCACTGCCACTGTGGCGGTAGAGGTGTGGACGCGACCGCCAGCTTCAGTCAGGGGGACTCGCTGCACTCGATGGACCCCGGCTTCAAATTTGAGCTTACTATAGACCTGATCGCCTGTAATTTCGAGAATGGCTTCTTTAAAGCCCCCCATGTCGGCGGTCGATTCGCTGAGCATCTTGACCCGCCAGCTCTGACCCTCGCCATAGCGAGAATACATTCGCACGAGATCCCCTGCCCAGATACCGGCTTCATCCCCACCGGTACCAGCGCGAATCTCCAGCATGATGTTTTTATCGTCATTGGGGTCGCGGGGCAGGAGCAAAATCTTGAGGCGCTGCTCTAGCTGGGTGAGCTTTTCCTCCAGCTCATTGACCTCTAAAGCAGCCATTTCCCGAAGTTCGGGATCGCTAGCAGCTTCTTTATAAACTTCCTGAGCGCCTGCATAGTCGCTCTCAGCTTTTTTCCAATGCCCGTAGGTAATGACGGTTTCTTCTAAAGACGCCCGCATTTTGGCGATCTTCTGGAATTCGTCTGGATCCTTCGCGACATCAGGGTCAGCCAGTCGCTTGGTGAGTTCCTCGAAGGTTTGCTCAACCGATTTTAGTTTATCTAATAGATATTGCTCAGCCATACATAAACTCCCAGGGCGAGCGGCCCACAACCTCAAAAACAATATCCGAGTAGCCTCTTGAAGAAGCCACTCGGTGTTACGTTGACGTTGCGATCGCTAGGCGTCGGTGCTGCTGTCGGTCATCCCATACTTCCGTAAGAATCGCTCAACCCGACCTTCCGTATCAATGATCTTTTGGGTGCCCGTGTAAAAGGGATGATTCCCCGACCAAACATCGACGTGCAACTCTGGCTGAGTTGACCCAACGGTCATAATCAGCTTGCCATCACAATAAACCTTTGCCTCGGGATACCACTCGGGGTGAATACCAGATTTTGCCATCTTCCTAAACCTGAATGTTTTCTTCTGACTATCGTTTGGAGAACTGAGGGGCCTTGCGGGCTTTTTTGAGACCGTACTTCTTCCGTTCCTTGGAGCGCGGATCGCGGGTTAGGTAGCCCTCGGTTTTTAACGGCTGACGGTTGTCGGGGTCAAGCTCACACAGGGCACGGGCTACCCCTAATTTAATGGCATCGGCTTGGCCAGTTAGACCGCCACCGCGCACGTTGACCAAGATATCGTAGTCGCTCTCAAGGCCTAACGTCTCGAGCGGGGCCTTGGTGGCATTTAGATAAGCGGCATTGTTTTGCAGGTAGTTATCCCCTGGCTTGCCATTGATCTTAAGCTCACCACTACCGGGGACAAGCCGCACTCGGGCTACCGACGATTTGCGACGGCCTGTGCCCCAATAAACAACGCGATCAGATTGCTCTGCCATTAGTTCTGTCCTCCAGGAAGGGTATTGATGGTAAGGCTTTCAGGCTGTTGAGCTTGATGGGGATGCTCGGGACCTGCATAAACTTTGAGCTTGGTAAAAAGCTTGCGACCCAGTGCGTTCTTAGGAAGCATGCCTTTCACAGCTTTTTCGACAATCCGCTCAGGGATACGGTCTTGCAGCTGTTGAAAGGTTTCTACTTTCATCCCACCCGGACGACCCGAGTGGCGACGATAGAGCTTTTGCGACCGTTTGTTGCCAGTGACGTCAATTTTGTCAGCATTGATAATCACGACGAAATCCCCCGTGTCCATGTGTGGGGTATAGGTGGGCTTGTTCTTGCCCCGCAAGATCTCAGCGACCGCTGTGGCTAATCGCCCCAGACGCTGGTCAGCCGCATCGACCACGTACCATTTTTGATTGAGTTCGCTCACAGGCGGAACGTAAGTTTTAGTCATTGTCAGTTTCCCAGACTCTGAATATCGACGAGATGTTTTCTTTGAGATCTAAACCGCTGCCGGATTTGCGAGTAAAAATTGAGGTTGGGTATCCACCCACACGTCCGGCGGAAACGGAAAATTTTTGTAACCCACTCTCAGTAGACAGAGCCCCTGAGCAGGTGCAGCATACTTAACCAGATCGCGCCGCTTTGACAGCCAAAGCTCGGTAAATGCCTCCGGCGTGAGTCGAGACCGACCGACCTGAACCAGCAACCCCATCACCAGACGGACCATGCCGTAAAGAAAGCCCTTAGCCTGTAGCTCAACCTGCACAAATGGCCCTTGACGAACGCACTCAGCAGCCTGCAGGTCAACCCAGGAATGGGCGCGCTTCGATCCTGCCCGTTGAAACGCAGCTAGATCATGATACCCCACTAAAGGGGTGAGTGCCGACTGCATCAGGCTTACGTCTAATGGCTCGTAATAGAAGTGCCAGGCATAAGGCCGGATAAACAGATTAGGTCGGGCATCTGTATAAAGGGTGTACCGATAGCGCCGCCACTGAGCAGAAAACTGGGCATGCCAGTCATCTGCAACCTGGGCCGAAGCCCGAATGACGATATCATCAGGTAGCCGGTGGTTGAGAATATCGGCCCAGCGATAGGCGGGAATCATCTCGGGAGCATCGAAATGGGCCACCTGAGCCGCTGCGTGAACGCCGGTATCTGTACGCCCCGCGCCATGAACCGTGATTAAACAGCCTAAGATTGACTGAATGACGGCCTCAATTTCTGCCTGAACAGTGCGTTCTTTGACCTGGCGCTGCCAGCCATGGAATCGTGTCCCCAAATACTGGATTACCAAGGCGACCCGCTGAATGACTTGTCGCTTGGTGTTAGCTGCGGTTAGCAGCTGCTTTTGTATTGTAGAGGTCCCGTCAGACATGGTTTAGTCAGCTAACCTAGGTCAGCTCAATGATGGCCATGGCTGCATTGTCGCCGCGACGACTAACCGTGCGCACGATGCGGGTATATCCCCCATTGCGATCGGCATAGCGATCTGGCACTTGCTCAAACAGAGCATGTACTAGATCTTTGTCATACATGTAGCCCAAGGCACGGCGACGGGCTGAGAGCGATCCTTCTTTAGCGAGGGTAATCATCCGCTCAGCCTCTGACCGGACTGCTTTAGCTCGAGCTTGGGTGGTTTTAATACGACCGTTGCGGATTAACTCCGTTGTCAGCGATCGCAAAAGCGCGCGACGTTGGTCAGCAGGTTTGCCCAGTTGGGGGATACGGCGGCGATGGCGCATGGCAGCTTCTTTTTAACGACAGACAGTTTCAAACAACAAATTCAAACGATGGGGAAAAAACGGGGCAGAAAAAAACCGAAGCAGTTTGCTTCGGAGGTCACCTCTAGGAAGAGGCGAGTGCCAGCCCTTAAGAAGACTTAGCTGGTTTCTCAAGCGGTAGCATGATGCCAAGCTTTTCTTGCAGGGCTTCGACCACTTCTTCGGCGGACTTTTGGCCAAAGTTTTTGATCTCCAGCAAATCTTCCTGGCTATAGTCCAGCAGATCCGACACCGAATTGATTTGAGCCCGCTTTAGACAGTTGTAAGCCCGAACCGATAGCTGCAGTTCTTCGATGGGAATCTGATAGGTCGGATCTTCTTCCTTGGTATCCTCGTCACGCTTAGGCTCAAGGGTGACATCCTTAAGCGGGTTAAACAGGCTAGTCAAAATAACGGCAGCTTCGCTCATCGCTTGCTGAGGTGTCAGACTTCCGTTGGTCCAAATTTCCATCATCAGTCGATCTGATTGGGTAGACCCGCCAACAATGGTGTCCTCAACGGTGTAGTTCACCTTACGTACCGGCATAAACACAGCGTCGATTTGCATAAAATCGAGCGCAGCGGCTTCGTCCCGGTGACGACTGACGGCCCGATAACCCCGTCCCCGCTCGATACGAAACTCCATCTCCAAGGTATGCCCAGCTGAGACAGAGGCCACATATTGATCCGGGTTAATCAGCTCAACCTCTGACGGGAGTTCAAAGTTTGCTGCCGTGACGGTGGCAGGCCCCTGGACCACCATTCGGCCAATTTGAGGCTGGCTAGAATAGCTCTTGAGGACAATCTCCTTCATGTTGAGAAGAATATCTAAGACATCTTCTCGAACCCCTGGAATGGTTGCAAACTCATGACTCGCTCCGGCAATTCGAACCGCCGTGACGGCTGCCCCCTCAAGGTTGGACAGCAAAACCCGCCGCAGTGCATTGCCCACCGTGGTGCCCTGGCTACGCTCTAACGGCTCAATCACAAACTGACTGTACTGACTCTGGTCGTCCTCAACAATGGACTCTACGCATTCAACTTGGAATTGTGTCACTGGGTGACCTCCCTATATGCCCTCGACAAGATATGCCCGCTGATGTCTTCTGATGACTAATGAGGCTATTAGTAATGTTTGTTTGTTAGACCCGACGTCGCTTAGGCGGTCGGCAACCGTTGTGAGGGATAGGTGTCACATCGCGGATCAGTGTAATCTCAAGGCCCTCACCTTGCAGCGCTCGAATAGCGGTTTCGCGTCCCGCACCGGGACCACTGACCATGACTTCAACTTGGCGCATCCCTTGATCCATGGCTCGACGGGCAGCTCCAGAAGCCGCCTGCTGAGCTGCAAACGGGGTGCCTTTTTTAGCCCCTTTGAAGCCGCTAGAGCCCGCTGATGCCCAAGACACTGCCCCACCGTTGGCATCAGTAATCGTAACAATCGTATTGTTGAAGGTTGACTGAATGTGGGCAACCCCATTGGGAATATTTTTCTTAGGCTTACGCCCGCCTGCCCGCTTAACACCTTTTGCCATAGTCCTTAATTTCCAGAAAAGCTATCTGCTCATACTTGTTCAAACACACAGTTCAAACACACAAAAATGCGATGACCTCAACCAGCCTGGTCGAACCGTATCGCATTTCATCAAGAGCGCCCCGCCCATTGGACTAGAGGCGCTAAAGTCTACTTCTTAGGCGCTTTCTTTTTGCCTGCAATCGCGACCCGACGGCCTCGTCGGGTCCGGGCATTGGTCCGGGTGCGCTGTCCTCGAACCGGCAATCCGGCTCGATGGCGACGACCTCGGTAGCAGCCAATATCCATCAATCGCTTGATGTTCATATTTTCCCAACGCCGCAGATCCCCTTCGATCTGATAGTCGTTCTCGACGACCTCTCGCAATTTGGCAACGTCAGAATCTGTTAATTCTCGCACCCGAATATCGGGGTTGACCCCCGTTTTTGCCAAAATCTGTTTAGAGCGGCTCAACCCAATCCCAAAGATGTAGGTTAACCCAATTTCAATGCGCTTATCCCTGGGAAGGTCAACGCCCGCAATACGTGCCACCGATTTTTCTCCCTAACTTGCTCGTTGCCTTGTGCTGTGTGTATCTAACCCTGACGTTGCTTATGTTTGGGATTAGGACAAATCACCATGACGCGACCGCGTCGACGGATGACTCGGCACTTTTCACACATTTTCTTGACGGATGCCCGGACTTTCATGCCGAAAATAAAATAATAGTTCCTTACAGACTTGCGATTCTAACAAAGTTATTGATGATAGGTCAAATATTTTTCTATCTCTAATCCTGCATCAGGGGGCTAACGCAGGATTAGAGAGTGCTAAGCGCCTCGTCTCAAGGCGGCCTCAACTTGCACAAACTCTTGCTCAAGGCGCTTTTTGAGCTTGGCTGGAATAGGACGGTTGGGGTAAGCGCTATAGTGACCAGCCAAGGCATTGAGGGCAGTGCGCATGGTTGCAAAGGAGCTGAGCCCTGAGACCGAGCTGTTGCGCCGATAGCGGGAGGCAAAGGCATTGATTTTAGACTTGGCGTCGGCCTGGATGGTGGGCCGACTCGGATCGTCATTCGAAGTGCTGATAGCGGTTCTCAGGCTGTCAATGACGGCAATGGTATCTTCAGTGTAGGTACCTGTGAGCCCATCTGCTCCTGTGCCGCTGCTACAGCCGGTCAGACCGATGATGGCCACCAGTGCGATCGCAAATAAGCGCGATAAAATCCGTTTCATAAATCCCGTCCTGACGCGTTCAATAGATTGTGCAGTTGCTGATTATCTTATCGGAATACGGGATCGTAAGAAATTTCTAAAGGTGTGACGGGAGAGGTAGAGGGTGGAGGGTGGTGAGTAGTGGGTCACTCTCCCCTCTACTCACTACCCCTCAAGCTGGATAAATCCTCAACCGCCGATTCGGCTCATCCCCAAAACTCAGGGACTTAAGTCGATAGTGCTCTGCCAGTTCGTGCTGCATTTTGCGGACTTTGGCCGAGCGGGGCAGCAGCTCAACGGGTTGCCCTTTGGGAATGACGATTTGCTCGACGGCTAGGCGGGCTTCTTCGAGGGCTTCGAGTTCGTCATCTTCGCCGTTGCGGGCAAACAGATCGAGATCGATGGCTTCGGGGGTGCCTGCATCGATATCCAGCAGTCGTTTTAAGGCGCGGGTAATCTGGGGAATGCTGTTGGACTTAACCGTGTAGATCGGGATCTGACGCGCCTTAGCGACCTGGCGCAGTTTGGAATGGTTTTTGACGTGGGATCTCAGAGCCAAAACCGCCTGAGCGATATCCAGGTCTTTGGTGAGCACCACGGGTAAATCTAAAGTGTGCACTACATGCTCTAACTGCTCTCGGCTGATACCGTAGGGATAAATCGCGGTAAGGTCTTCTCCATTAGGCCCCATGATTGGCAAGATCCCTTCAGCGTCTTCCAGCAACTGGGGGGCGGTGACGGGGGCTTCGCTAAGGGATTGGTCGAGCAGGGATTGAAAGGACTGTGGCGTATCTGGATAGGGAGAATTGGGATAGGGCTGACTGGTGACGGTCTTAGCGACCCGACTCCGCGATCGCCGTTTTGTTTGTTTAGTGCTCAGGGGGGGCATCTGTCCTGAGGCCCGCCAGCCGCCGATGGGCTTTGCGGTAATTTCGCTATTGCCAGGGAGCTCATGGGTGATCACAACCTTGCCATTCTCGCCTAGCGATCGCACCTGGGAGCCTGGGGTGCGTCCCCGCAACAAGGTGTCAATAGTATCGGCTACGTTTTCATGGACGACCCAGCGCTGTCGTTCTAACATCTCTACGGCAATATCAAAGGTCGGCGGCGCTTTGCGCTCTAGCACACTCTTTTGACTGCCGCGGCGGCGGGCTTCATCATCGCCCAGGGTGACGGTCTGAATGCCGCCAATCAAGTCAGACAGGGTGGGATTTTTAACCAGATTTTCTAACTGGTTGCCGTGAGCCGTGCCCACCAGCTGTACACCGCGTTCAGCAATAGTGCGGGCGGCCAAGGCTTCTAGCTCTGTGCCGATCTCATCAATTACGATCACCTCTGGCATGTGGTTTTCCACCGCCTCAATCATCACCTGGTGCTGCTGTTCGGGGTGGGCGACCTGCATTCGCCGGGCACGACCAATGGCAGGATGGGGGATATCGCCATCCCCGGCAATTTCGTTCGACGTATCGATAATCACTACGCGCTTGAGCAGGTCATCTGCCAGCACCCGCGCAATCTCCCGCAGAGCAGTGGTTTTGCCCACACCAGGCCGACCCAATAGCAAAATCGACTGGCCGGTTTCAACCAAATCTCGAATCATGCCAATGGTGCCAAAAACAGCCCGTCCAACCCGGCAGGTGAGACCAATGACCTCCCCCGAGCGGTTTCGCATGGCGCTGATCCGGTGGAGGGTTTTTTCAATTCCGGCTCGATTGTCTCCGCCAAAGTCCCCGACCCGCTCAGTGCAGTATTGCAAATCGGTTTTAGATACTACGGTCTCTGAGAGGTATTCGGCAGCATCGGGAAATCGGGCTTCAGGCTGTCGGCCCAAATCGAGAATGACTTCGATGAGTTCGGCCTTACGGGGATGGATTTCTAAGGTTTGTCGAATCTCTGCAGGGAGTATGGCAAGAAGTTGATTCAAGTCGTCGGTCATTAGAGGCGTTTGGGGGGGCGATTCAGGGAGTTTAGGGGATGAATCTGGGGCAGGGTGGGACAGCAAGTTGTCGTTGGAAAGCTCCATATGGGGTTGAGAGTCGCTTAGCGAGGTAAAGCTTGCAAGGATTTCAAATCGGGGGCGAATAGGTTTCGAGTAGAGCGGGGTTTTAACTGCGAGACTAGGCCATGGGCAAGTTGTACAGCATCTTTTAGTCGCTTGGGATTTTGTTCAAGCTTAGGACAAGGCTCTATCAGGGACATAATGAGCTGACGGGCATAGCTACCGTAGGCAACCCCAGATATCGCTAAGTCCCTTTCGAACTGAGACTGAGACCGCAATAACCCAAGTTCTTTAAGTTTTTCAACGGTGTACTGATTAGTGCCTCCGGCCAGTTGAACATGACCCGGTAAACGGGCGGTTAAGACAGCTTGCGCTGCTTTGATGGTGGCGTGGGTTGTGCCTGCACCAATATCCCCGCTCATAGGGCGACCATCGGTTTGCCAGATTAGGGGCAATCCCAGGGGCTGCATAATTTCGTAAAGCGTTTTGAGATAGGCGATTAGGCCCTCGCCGTCAGGGCAGCTCACCGCCACCAGTTTGAGGTGGTTCAAGCAGGGGCGTACCTGCTGCCACAGGTCGGCAAATGCCTGAACTCGACCAATTTGGGTATGGATTTCGACGGCATCCACCTGAGGGAGCAGCTGGGCTGCGATCGCATCGATCCCCGGCGAACTGGAAACAGTTTCAATCTGGTCAATTGGGCAAACCGGCAAGCATCGACCACAACCGTAGCAACGCTCAGTCAAGATGCCGGGTGGCTGATGGGTGGGTTGAAACGAAATCGCATCGGCTGGGCAAATCGACTCACAAGGACGCCAGCAGTCCGTTGGGCAGCGCAGTGGGTCAAATGCAGCTTTGCGGAAATGCGGATCTTCGCCGTCGTTCAAACTCACCATCAACCAAGGCTTGGAGCAACCAGCATCGGAGACATCAAGGTGAGCGCCAGATCCGGTATCGACGAACTGCAACTGCTCCCAGCCTGTCCGAGCTGCCAAAATCCCTGCTTTAGCCGCCGCCACCACGGCTGGGTCGGGTGCCACATCAATACAATCTGCACCAACCAGCGTGTAGACTAGAGCAAGATTGCGAACTACAGGCAAATACTGATAGCTAGCACCGCAAATCAGCTTAAACCAGTTGCCCTGCTCAAGAGATAGGGAGGGACTGCATAAAACCATCACCCCTCTATGCTAACGGGTTCTTCTTTTCTAAGCCAGAATCTGACTGAGCGGCATCCAGGTAAATTCTCTGTCTCCGCCAACCTCTACCACAATCTTGAGACGGGGTTCACTGGCCGCCAAGTCCGCTAAACAAGACATCTCCTGGTTAGATAGCACGTGCCCTTCAATTACCCACAGCACAATTCCTTTTGATTTGGGTGGCAGCTGTTCAAGCCGGTAAGCCACCACAGGGGGGATAAAATAGCGCTCCCCCACCGCCGCTTGACCCACATTTTTTTTGCCGAGATGAGGCGGGCGGACCCCGTGTACATCGGTTAGATAAGCCGCCAGATCCCCAAGTCCCCGCGCAGACAGGTGCAAGCTTTCATAGCCCAGTGCCCTGACCCGCCGCTGGTATCGGCCTTCAAAGCCACCCTCAAGGGGAACTCGGACCGCCAGTGCCCCTTCGCTTTCTAAGTCGCGAGCAAACTTATTCCCAGCAATTAGCAAAAAGGGCATAGGCCTTAACCCAAATAATTAATGAATACCGTCAATGTCAATATAAACCACATTCAGTTTGAAACACCCCACCCTGCGCTATGCGTCACCCAAAAAGCTAAATGTTTTTGGTGGACAATCTTTGAATACCTGTGTATGATGATTAACTGTCACTGTAGTAGATACTGGATAGCCAAGGCCATTCAAGTCTAAGTGACACTTTAGGCGGCTAGGGCCCTTCTGAGTCTTGATAGGGTCTCCGAACTGATAGCCCCTCAAAACCATTCAATCGAGATCAGGTTGAATCTTCAGCAGCTGAGAGCCCCGCAGAGGGTGACTGATCAGCTGCTTCTTGGCGGACTGAGCTGGTCAGCTCGGTAGGCTGAGCGTTTGGGTGCCCCGAGTGTGGGGCGCTGTGGGATGTTGCTCTATGTTCAATATCCCGGTTTCTAGCGTGTTTAGTCGGAGACGTAATTGTGTCTGTCGGTATTCTTGGTACAAAGCTGGGGATGACTCAGGTTTTCGATGAGGCTGGCAATGCCCTTCCGGTCACGGTTGTGCAGGCTGGCCCTTGTGTCATCACTCAAGTAAAAACAGAACAGACGGATGGCTACTCTGCGGTGCAGATTGGCTATAAGGATGTGCCTGTCAAGGCACTCAACAAGCCCCAGCTTGGCCACCTCGAAAAGTCCAACGCATCGCCTCTGCGTCATTTGCGTGAATATCGTGTGGATGACGGTGCCGAGTTTGAACTCGGTCAAACGCTGACCGCTGATCGATTTGAAGCCGGTCAATTGGTAGATGTTTGCGGTAAGAGCATTGGTCGTGGTTTTGCGGGTTATCAGCGACGCCATAACTTTCGTCGAGGCCCCATGTCTCATGGTTCTAAAAACCATCGTCAGCCCGGTTCAACTGGAGCAGGGACGACCCCTGGTCGTGTCTATCCGGGCAAGCACATGGCTGGTCGCATGGGGAACGAGCGCGTCACCACTCGCAAGCTAACGGTGGTCAGGGTCGACGCGGAGCGCAACTTGCTCTTGATTAAAGGAAGTGTGCCAGGTAAGCCAGGGGCGCTGCTGAGCATTGCGCCTGCAAATATTGTTGGGCAGAAGTAGGGCGCGGAGATCTAAATCATGGCTGAGTGTGTCATCAAAGACTGGAAAGGAGAAGATGCGGGCAAAGCAACCCTTGATTTTAAGGTTGCCAAAGCAGAAAACGCATCTCACATCGTTCATCGGGCGCTGGTGCGCCAGATGAACAATGCCCGTCAGGGAACGGCGGCTACCAAAACGCGCTCCGAAGTCCGGGGCGGTGGTCGTAAGCCTTGGCGTCAGAAAGGAACGGGCAGAGCTCGCTCGGGTTCAAGTCGTTCGCCCCTGACAAAGGGTGGCGGCGTCATTTTTGGCCCCAAGCCCCGTGACTACAGCGTCAAAATGAATCGTAAGGAGCGTCGCTTGGCAATGACCACTGCGCTACAGAGTCGCGCAGACGATCTGGTGGTTGTTCAAGACTTTGCTGATCAGCTCCCCCAGCCTAAAACCAAAGACGTGTTAAGTGCATTCGAACGATGGGGTATAGACGCTGACTCCAAAGTTTTATTGATTACTGCCGAACGGAGCGAAAATGTCTATCGCTCGGTGCGAAACGTCTCTTCTATCAAGCTGATATCAGCCGCTAATTTGAATATCTACGATATTCTGGCTGCCGATCAGCTGGTACTAACCGCTGCTGCCCTAGAAAAGATTCAGGAGGTCTACAGTGCCTAAACCCATTGACCCTCGTGACCTCCCCGACATTATTCGGCGGCCTATTGTCACCGAGAAAGCCACCCTCAACCTTGAGAATAACCAGTACACCTTTGAAGTAGCGCCTAAAGCAACCAAACCCCAGATTAAGGCAGCTATTGAGAGTTTGTTTGACGTCAAAGTTAAGGGGATTAGCACCCTTAACCCGCCTCGCAAGAAACGCCGAATGGGGCGTTTTATCGGCTATCGCCCAACCTATAAGCGAGCCATTGTAACCCTTGCCCCAGGGGATAGTATCACCCTCTTCCCAGAACTTTAGAAACGATAACTTGAGCAGACTATGGGTATCCGTTCTTATCGGCCATTAACGCCTGGCACTCGCGAGCGCAGCGTCTCTGATTTTTCTGAGATCACACGCAGTAAGCCTGAAAAA
>JBCCRZ010000080.1:0-14214 GCA_039200855.1 Cyanobacteria bacterium P01_D01_bin.44
ACCCGAAGTGCAAGAAGCTCGCCGGATGATTCCCACCGGGATTGGCGTGCTGACGGGGCTCAGAAATTCACCAGTCCCTATGAACTTTATCCAAGCCAAGGTGCAATCAGCTCGGGCCTATGGCCTGGGGGTGGCTTTTTTCTTTTATGAAAGCCTTTGGGACAGTGCCCCCGAGCCCATCGAAGAACGACAGGCCGGGTTTCAAGCGCTCTTTCCAGAGCGAAGCGCTCGAGTGGGGGGTACCGCAGTGAGTCAGGGAGAATTGCTGAGCCCTGAGATCTGAGTCCTGAGATCTGAGTCCTGAGATCTGAATCCTGAGATCTGAATCCTGAGATCTAAGATCTCACCTCAGTGGCCACCAACTGACTTTGCCACGGGTAGCTCCATATACTTCTTTGAGACCTTCTGGATCAATGATGGTCACGATATCGCCTTGGGCCTCAGAGCCTTTGCTGGCCTTTAGTAATCCGATTTTGGCCATCCCCTTGAGTACTTGCTCCACCGTGCGGTGATTGAGCTGACAGGCGCGAGCAATGATATCAATGGGTAAATCAAATACGAAGGTGCCCTCTGGGGAATGGTCTGATTGGGGTTGACTCCCCAAGGCGCGTTCTTGATAGACCAAGGCTCGCAGCAGGGTGGCCACGGCCTGGGGGGGATAGGTGCTGCAGTTGAGCAAGTGGTATTGAAATTTTTCTCGCTGTTCAAATAGCTGACCGTAGCGTTCTTTAAAGGGAGCACTTGCCTCATGAAGCTTGCTCAGCAGCACCACCGGGATTTTGACCACATCGGTGGTCTTATAGGCTTCGACCAGGCTGGGAAAAGCCCGAGTGACAACCCCACAACCCAAGGGCAAGTTGCGCATGCCAAAGCAGCTACCAGGATAGGTGAGGGAAATAATTCGATCGAGGGGCGTGCTGCGGATAATAATCGGGCCGCCCGCTAGCACTATATATAGGTGCTGTAACGACCAGTCGGAACGAAACGCGGTGTAGACCGGTCGGCTAGAGTAGAGCTTTTCAAAACTTAGCTGCTCAAACGGAAGCCGATCTGCTAGCCAGGAGACTGGAAGGCCACGAAACAAGAAATTGCTGCGGGCCAGGTTTTCGATAGTGGCAAGGTGCTCAGATGGTTTAGCCGTTTTAGCCATCTGCCCATTTTGCCATGGACTTAATAACTTTGCTTAATCTTAAAAAACTTCTATTTGCATTTCATTTTTTTTGAATTACATTTGAGTTCAATCTCGTTTTGTGGCGAACTTCGATCCAAAAGGAGTATGTGCGATGACTGCTGGGCGATTTCGTCGATTATCGGTGCCATCTCGAAGAAATTTTGTGATTTGGCTCATAGGTGGGTTGGGGGTTGTCTTGCTGATTGCGTTTGGCCCTCATCTGCTGACTCACTCTGCATTGGCTGACTTGACCTGGCAGGGTTGGCTCACGATTGCCATTACGGCAGCTGCCTTTTTGATGAATGCGATCACCTCGCTGCCCGCAGAGGTGGTTTTTTTAGGCGGTGTTGGAGTTTTGTTTCTCAGCGGGGTTGTGGATGAGTCTTCCGCGCTGTCTGGCTTTAGCAATGCGGGCATGATTACGGTGGGCGTCCTCTACATTGTGGTCAGTGGGCTACAGCAGACGGGGGCGCTGGGATGGATTTCTCAAAATGTATTAGGGTTGCCCAAAAGCCCGGGGCGAGCGATGCTGCGCCTGATGTTTCCGGTGTTGGGGCTGAGTGCCTTTCTCAACAACACGCCAGTGGTAGCGATGTTTATCCCGGTGGTGAGTGACTGGTGTCGCAAGCTCCGCATCAGTCCCTCGAAGTTAATGATTCCGCTTAGCTACAGCGCCATCTTTGGGGGCATTTGTACCCTGATTGGCACTAGCACCAACCTGGTGGTGAATGGGCTGCTGATTTCTGAGGCGGGTCTGCCGGGAATGCGGGTGTTTGATATTGCCCTGGTGGGGGTCCCCTGCGCGATTGTGGGCATTGTTTATTTGTGTTTGGTGGGTCGCTGGCTGTTACCCAAGCGCAAGGCCGCGATTAGCTATGGGGATGATATCCGCCAATACACGGTGGAGATGATTGTGGTGCTGGACAGTCCCCTGGCGGGGAAAACCGTTGAGCAGGCAGGGCTGCGTCACCTGCCCGGGCTCTATCTGGCTGAGATTGTCCGCGGGGTGCAGGTGATTCCGGCGGTGAGTCCTAAGGAAACCCTGCGCGAGTACGATCAGCTGGTGTTTGTCGGTGTGATTGATTCGATTTTAGATTTGCATCGACTGCGCGGTCTGCAGCCTGCCACTGATCAGGTCTTTAAATTAAATACCCCCCGCTCTGAGCGGGTTTTGATTGAGGCGGTGGTGTCTAACACCTGTGCTCTGGTGGGTAAAACCATTCGTGAAGGCCAGTTTCGCACCCGTTATAACGCGGTAGTGCTGGCGGTGGCCCGCAACGGTGAGCGGCTGAGGGGCAAAATTGGTGATATTTCTCTACGCCCCGGAGACACGCTTTTGATCGAGGCGAACCCGTCCTTTTTTGAGCGACAGCGGGTGTCCCAGGACTTTTATCTGGTCAGCAGCATTCCTGACTCTGAGCCGCTACGCCATGAAAAGGCTCCGGTGGCCCTGGTGATGCTGTCGATTATGGTCGTTTTGGCGGCCTTTGGGGTGTTGAATATGCTGCAGGCGGCGATTTTGGCAGCTATTGGCATGTTAGCGGCGGGCTGCTGCTCACCCACCCGAGCCATGCGGAGTATAGAGTGGCCTGTACTGTTGGTGATTGCCGCAGCCCTGGGCATGGGGAAAGCCATGGAGGCAAGTGGGGCAGCGGGTGCGATCGCAGCCACCCTCGTAGACCTGGCAGGCAGTAACCCCTGGCTAGCCCTGGTGGTGGTTTACTGCTGTACGATGCTGCTGACGGAAACCATTACGAATAATGCCGCCGCCGCCCTGATGTTTCCCATTGCCATGTCGCTCTCCAGCACACTTGGGGTCAATCTGATGCCCTTTGCGGTGGCAATTATGCTAGCGGCGTCGGCCAGCTTTGCGACCCCGATTGGTTATCAAACAAACTTAATGGTCTATGGCCCTGGGGGCTATCGGTTTACCGATTTTACGAAGGTGGGCTTGCCTTTGAGTTTGCTGATGTGTTTGGTGACGGTGACATTGACCCCGCTATTTTTTCCCTTTTAGTGAGTTTGTGGCACGGTTAACGAGTACTGCGTCAAGCTTAAAATTTCGGTTATTAGAAAAGACGCGGAGACGCGGAGACGCGGAGATTGCTCATTGATGAAGCTCTCCGCGTCTCTCCATCCCCGCGTCTCCGCGTCAGACTTACCCGAAAATTTAAGGCTGACAGACGACTAGGGCAGAAACTGACACGGTTTCACAATTGCCATAGAGAGGAGATCCTCATAGGCGGCTGCTTCGATCACAAACGCCCCAAAGCGCTCCAGGTGCGGATTCATCATTTGGGCGTCGAATAGGAGGAAGTGGCGCGATCTCAAATGGTCAACCAGTTTTACCATCGCCACCTTTGACCCCTCTGAAATATTGAAAAACATCGATTCGCCGATAAACGCACCGCCGATGACGATTCCCAAGATTCCCCCCGCCAGCTGATCGCCCTGCCAGGTTTCAAAGCTATGCGCCCACCCCGCCCGATGCAGCTGGTGGTAAACCGCTTTAAGGTCCTCCGAAATCCAGGTGGTTTCACGACTGGCGCAGCCCTCAACGACCTCGTCAAAAGCCTGATTAATCGCCACTCGAAACCGCTTTTGATTGAGCACCCGCCGCAGCGATTTAGGATAGCGAAACCGTTGATCAAGGGGAATCAGGGTCCGCTCTCGGCTGGAATACCACTCAAGGGTCTGCTCTGCCTCATCCGCCATTAAAAAATAGCCCTGAGCATAACATTGGATAATGTGAGGAACCGAAAAAACCATAAACCGAAAAAGCTTACAGAGGAATTGTGCCATGACCGAGCCAATCGAATCGATTGTGCTGCCCCCCCCCCAGGACGCCCAGCAAGAAGGCGAATGGCTTAAGACAACGCTGCACCGTTGGCTAGATATCGAATTTTTGCCCGAACCGATTAATGCCGATATTGCCGAACGCGCCGCTCAGGTGTTTGTTCGCCAGCGAATGGAAGGAGAGAATGAACTAATTCCGCTGGTGATGGCAATTTTGACCGAGATGAAAGGGTTTGACTTTACCCAAAGCTTTTACAGCGAGTTTGCGGTGGCGAATGCAGTAGGAGATTTGTTGCTAGAGAGTTTGGGCATTGATAAATGCTGTGGGGCGTGAGGGGGCGAATTCGCTGCGCTGGTGAATAGGTGAGTCCGCTACGCTGGTGAATGGGTGAGTCCGCTACGCTGGTGAATGGGAATTTCCCCTCAGAATCACCTGTAGTACCATCTCACCATTACACGTAACGTTTACCCCCCCGAGCTAATGAGCCGACCCAAGATTCTTCAAGAAGGGCAATCGTATACGTTTCGATCTTATTTCGAGATGCCCTACGAAACAGACGATATTTTGGCAGAATTTGGCTATGGCTTAACCAGTCAGCGGTTACAGTTGCCGACTTCATCCCGTCCAGTTTCACGATTAGCGGACTTCAAAGCTCAACTTGAAGAATCCTTACAACTGGTCCGCCTGTCGAGCGAAACCGCCCGTCGAGAAACAAAAGCATTCCAATGACGTGGCTCCTCTTCGCTTCTGGTACGGCTCTCTTTGAGGCGCTCAAGGATGTCACGGGCAAGCAAACTCTCAAAACCCTAGACGAATATGCCGTCCTGTTTGGCTTTATGAGCGTAGGGGTGTTGGTATTACTACCTGTGATTTTGCTGACTGACGGGTTTCCTGTCCTGGGGCCAAATTTTGGCGGGGCACTCTTGGTGGGAGGCAGTTTGAATATTCTGGCGTTCATTTTCTATGTGCGGGCGATCAAGATCGCAGATTTATCGCTGACGGTGCCGCTGGTGACTCTGACGCCATTATTTTTGTTGGCGACCTCACCGCTTATTGTTCAAGAGTGGCCGACTTGGGCTGATGGGGTCGGCGTAATTCTACTGGTGATGGGCTCCTATGTGCTCAATTTGCGCACTAAAGACCAGAGCTTTTGGACACCACTGCTGACCCTTGTGCGCCATCAAGGCAGTCGGCTGATGCTATGTGTCGCCTTTATTTGGAGCATCACCGCTAACTTCGACAAGATCGGTACGCTCAATTCGTCACCCATGTTTTGGGCCATGTCGCTCTTTGCTGTCATTGCAGCAGGCATGGTGCCGTTTATGATCCAACGTGGCCCCGCCGGGCTCTATGCCCTCAAAGCGGAGGCTAAGCTGCTGGGGCTGACAGGCTGTCTTAACGTGGTGGCGATCTGCCTACAGTTTATGGCGCTACCCCTGGCCCCCGTCGCCCAAGTAGTTGCAGTCAAACGCACCAGTACCCTAATAGCCGTGGTTTTGGGACACTTTGTGTTTGGTGAGAAAGGGCTCCGGGAACGTCTGTTAGGGGCAGCCATCATGGTGACTGGAGTCGCAATTATGGCCCTTTTTTAATATTTTTAGATACTTTTTATTGGCCCTAAATCGATATCATCAAAGAGAAAAATAGTTACAAAAATCAAAATATTTGGCAGCACTAACGTTGGCATTTATAAGCTTTGAAAACTTTAAATTTCTTGTCCTATCCAATGAATATATTTCGCTGATAGCTAATATATGAATATAACAAATATCCTGAAATCGCCTAATTTATAGGGTTGATTCATAGGCTGCACGATTTGCGATCGCAGTTTTCATCCCTGATTTAGAATGCCTAATGAAATTTGAGTACGATATTTTTATTAGCTATGCCCACATCGATAATCTACCCTTAGAGGAAGAACAAGAAGGGTGGATTTCGCATTTTCATCGGGCATTAGAAATTCGATTAGCCCAATTGCGTGGTGAAAATCCTCGGATTTGGCGTGATCTGAAACTCCAGGGCAATGACTATTTCAGCGATACGATTCTAGACACCTTCTCAAAAGTAGGGTTGCTGATTTCTATTCTGTCGCCTCGCTATATCAAATCTGAATGGTGTTTGCGTGAGCTAACTCATTTTCATCAAGCGGTAACGGACAGTGGCGGTATCCGCATTGCCAATAAGTCACGCATCTTTAAGGTGATCAAAACCTATCTGCCCCTAGAGCAGCATCCAAGCGAGCTTGAGCCTTTATTGGGCTATGCTTTTTACGAATTTGACGACGCCAGACGACCGCGGGAATTTAGCCAGATTTTTGGGGCTGAATCTCAGCGTAAATATTGGGCCAAGCTAGAAGATCTCGCCTATGACATTTGTAAAGCGCTAGAAGAGATCGATAGCTTCACACCTAGCCCCTCAGATGAGTCCGAGCCATTAAATCCGGCAGCCGAAATCCAAAAAACAATTTACCTGGCTGAGGTGCCGTTACCACTGGAAGATGAGCGGGACAAAGTTCGTCGAGAGCTAGAGCTTAAAGGGCATCAAGTGCTGCCGGATCAGCCATTGCTTTATGCTCCAGATTTTCGACAAAAAGTCCAGGCTGATTTGGCCCGCAGTTCGCTCTCAATCCACCTGATTGATAACCAGCCAGTGACCTGCTCAATTGCCGACGTTAACACCAGTGCCGAATTACAGAGCCAGCTTGCGATCGCACGCAGCCGTGAGCAAATTGACCTGGCCGCGCAGCGCAGCCAGGATGATTGCAACTTTGCCCGAATTCTGTGGATGCCCCCCACCGACCAGCCGCTAGATACCTACTTAAAAGACCTCCAGAACGATCCTGATTTTCTGAGCACGAGCCTAGAGGATCTCAAAACATTTATTCAGGATCGGATTGACCGCCCGGCTCACCCACTCGAAGCGTTGGCGGACACAGATAGTTCGCTACGGCTCCTGCTTGACTGTGACCAGCAAGATTTAGAATCCTCCGATCTAGACCCCCTTTATGACTACCTGGAGCAGCAGTTTGACGTCGTGCTGCCTGACTATGACATCAGCGGCGTCACCTCCTCTGAAAGCCTGCTCAGGCAGTGTGATGCCGTCTTGATTTACTACGGCCAGGCCAGCGGGCTCTGGCTAAAGCGACGCATCAATGCGCTGAAAAAAACACTCTACGGCAGGTTTAAGCCACTCCTGGCCCAGGCTGTCTATGTCGCGGCTCCGTTGACGCCAACCAAACAAAGACTCTGCGATCCGGGTATTCCAGTCATTCAGGCCATTGATACCTTTACGCCAACGGTACTTGATTCGTTTTTAGCGCAGGTGAGCCACCCATAAGGAGGAGCGTCATTATGGTGATGCTGCCAACCCAGACAAATCCATTCCCAGGGCTTCGACCCTTCATCCTTGACGAAGAATATCTCTTTTTTGGGCGCGAGGGCCAGGCCGATGAGATGCTAATGCGGCTCAATCGCACCCGGTTTTTAGCCGTGGTGGGCACTTCTGGCAGTGGCAAATCCTCGCTGGTGCGGGCGGGTCTATTGCCCTCACTCTATAGCGGTTTTTTAAGTCAGGCCACCTCAAGCTGGCGGATTGCAATCATGCGCCCTGGCAATGCCCCCATTCGTAATTTGGCCCAAGCCCTCAATCAGCCAGACATTTTGGGACATGAGACGCCTGATGCCCATATCTATCTGGAGCTAACAGAGACTACGCTGCGACGCGGTGATCTGGGACTGGTTGAGGTGGTCAAACAGGCGCGGATGGAACCCCGCGAAAGTTTGCTTGTGGTCGCCGATCAGTTTGAAGAACTCTTCCGCTTTAAGCGAACGGCCTCTAATCTAGACACCGACGATGAAGCCACTGCCTTTGTGAAACTTCTGCTGGAGGCCTTCCAGCAGCGTAGGGTGCCGATTTATGTCGTACTGACTATGCGCTCAGATTTTCTGGGCGACTGCGCCCAATTTCGCGGGCTGCCAGAGGCTATTAATGACAGCCAATACCTGATTCCAAGGATGACAAGGGATCAGCGTCGTAGCGCAATCGAAGGTCCAGTTGCAGTGGGGGGTGCGAAGATCACATCACGTTTGGTCAATCGCCTGCTCAATGACATGGGCGATAGTCCTGATCAGCTGCCCATTTTGCAACATGCCCTGATGCGCACCTGGGAAAACTGGCAGAGCGACTATGCCCCTGATGAATCGATTGACCTGCGACATTACCAGGCGATTGGCAGAATGGCAGGAGCCCTGTCTCAGCACGCCGATGAAATTTATTTGGGGTTGGATGCGCGATCGCAAACCGTGGCCGAAAAGCTCTTCAAATGCCTCACCGAAAAAGGCCCTGACAATCGAGAAATTCGCTGCCCCAGCAAACTTGGAACCGTTTGCGCCATCGCCGAGGCTGCGCCCGAAGAAGCCATGGATGTGGTTGAGGTTTTTCGAGCAGCGGGTCGCTCCTTTTTGATGCCGCCTGTGGGGACTGCGCTGACAGTTGAAACCGTCCTCGACATTTCCCACGAAAGTCTAATGCGAATCTGGCAGCGTTTACAAGACTGGCTGGATGACGAAGCACAGTCTGCCCAGATTTATCGCAGAGTTGCTGAAACAGCCGCTTTGTATCAGGCAAAACAAGCGGGTTATCTACACGATCCAGATTTGACGATTGCACTAAGATGGCGGGAGCAAATGCAGCCGAATGAAGTTTGGGCAGTGCGCTATGCACCCAACTTTAAGCAGGCAGTGAAGTTTTTAGATAAAAGTGCCGCCGTTCGCGATGCTGAAATTGCTGAAAAAGAAGCCGCCCAAAAACGGCAAATCAGTCTTTTGCGGCGCTTTGTGGCTGGCTTGTTAATCGCATTTTTTTTGGTGGCAGGGGCAGCTGCCTATGCGCTTCAGCAAAAGCGGCGGGCAGAACTTGCAGAAGCAGACCTGAGACAAAAGAATATAGTGCTTGAAGATGCCCATAATACAGCTTTAGCTTTGGAGGAAGAGGCTCGTGGAGAGGCTAAACGTGCTCAAGCAGCTAGGCAGAGGGCCGTTACCCAACGTGAAGCTGCTGAGCAAGCAAAAGAAGCTGCCGAGCAAGCACAAAACGATACGCTAGTGGCTTTGCGACGGGTTGAAGAAACTGAAAGAGTTGCTGAAGAACAGAAGGAGGCGGCTATTGAAGCGCGAAATCAGGCAGAGGTCTCTGAAAAAACTGCTCAAGAACAAAAAGAAGCCGCTATTGAAGCGCGAAATCTAGCACTAGAAGCGACAAGAGTCGCTGAAGACCAGAAACGACTTGTTGAGCTAGAACGGGATCGTGCCATTGATGCTGAAATAGCCGCGCAGCTTGCCACTATTGAAGCAGGTATTGCCAATGAAAATCTAGCTGCCGTTGCGACCAGTTTTCGTTCAGAGAGTAGTTTTTTATCTGGCCAGGAGATACCGGCGTTGCTGACCAGTATCATCCAAGGTGAAAAAATCATCAATGCCGAAAGCAAGGTCTCTTTGGAGCACTCGATTCGATTTGTCGGAACGCTGCGAAAAATCGTTGATAATATTCGACAAACTAATCTACTAGAAGGCCATACGGCAGCTGTCTCAGATGTCATATTTAACCCTGATCCGACGAGTCCGTTTGCGATCGCATCTGCCAGTCAAGATCAGACCATAAATCTTTGGGACAACCATGGTCGTTTATTAGAGACGATTAATGTTCGCAGTGGTGTCAACGATATTGCATTTAGTCCTGACGGCACCAAGCTTTTATCTGCTGACCACAACGGGACTCTGAAAATTTTTGACTTATCTTCTATTTTGACTGACTCAAGCCCTATCCCACCGACGACCACAGGGCAGTTGACAGCGCAAGACGATACCCTGAGTGACGGCTCATTCTATGATGCATACCCTATCCAAGATCGGGCTGGGCAATTTATTCAAATTCACCTAGAAAGCGAAGATTTTGACACCTATCTAGGGTTTAAAGATCCACAAAACGATATCATCCTTGCCGAAAATGATGATGATGGCGTTGGCACAAACTCATATCTAGAGGTACGCGTACCTGATGAGAGTACCTATGAGATTCTTGTCAACTCATATTCTGCTGGGGAATCTGGGGCCTACACACTCCATGTTCAACCCTCTGCACTCATAGCTGAAGTACAAAACATACACAAAGGTGAAATCAGAGAATTGAGCCATACACCTGATAACGCGTCTGCAATAGCTGCAACGACGGGGCAAGATGGTGTATTGCGGCTTTGGTCTGTGGCAACCAGTGAAATTGGGGCCTTGAATGTTATTCAGCAGCCTCTACTAGAGCCGCAAGCGGCAGAATTACAAAATCGAGGCAGCAATAGACTCGCGGATCGAAAGACTTTTTATGACGAATACCTCATTGAGGGGATCGCTGGACAGTCAGTTCGGATTCAACTTGAGAGCAAATCGTTTGATACGTATCTTCGGCTCAAGGATCCCAATGGTCAGATTATTGAAGAGAACGATGATTCTGACTTTGGTCTAGGCATAAGTAGGAATTCCCTCATAGAAACTGTCTTGCCACAAGATGGACAATACTCGATTACGGTAACCACCTATGCCCCTGATGCAACAGGCACTTATCAATTAACTGCGGTTGAGCCAATTTTGAACCATAGCTTTAGCCCTGACGGAAATTTAATCGCGACTGCAAATCAAGGGCGAACCGTTCGTATTTGGGGCTTAGATGGCACGTTACTCAATGAGTTCCCCATCGAAACTGAAGGTATTAATACGCTTGATTTCAGTCCATCTGGTCAGAATCTTATTGTGACTGACGGCGATGGGATTGCCCTTGTTTTAGACCGTGATGGCAACATCGTGAGGGACTTTGCAGGTGGGCTTTCCAACATTTCCAATCTCAGTTTCAGTCCAGATGAGGCCATGATTATGACAGCCTCCGCCGAAGGCACATTGCTTTGGGCATTCTCTGGGCAGAAGCTATCCACTTTTCCCAGTAATAGTCCTATCGAATCAACGAGCTTTAGCCTCGATGGTCAGAGCATTGCCGCAGCTCAATCCAATGGAGCTTTGAGCTTATGGAATATTAATCCGGTTGGTCATCAGCATCTTGAATTGGAAACTCACGCCATTCGAGCACTTGCGTTCGACACACCTCAACAGGAAATAGCAACCGTTGGTCTGAGGCCAGATCTGAGTTCTGATAGCAAGCAAGCTGACGATATTGCTATACATCTCTGGAACTCAGTCAATACTTCAACCCTTAAGCATGAAATATTCCTATCTGAATCTGGTTTCATCAATATCAGCCTAGACAGCTTAGATCTTCACCGGGGGCAGGACGTGATTGCGATAGGGCTAACGACTCTCGACTCTGTTTTGGATGACAGTGAAATCGATTATAGGATAGCTTTCTGGGACCTTCTAGGAACGAAAATCAATGAATTTGGAGTCTCTAGACAAACTCGAGTGATCAAACTGGATAACAATGCAGAAAGAGTAGCTGTGGGATATCAGTCCGGAGGGCTTGAAATATATGGCCTGGAAGGGACAAAGTACGAAGCAGGCCATCAAGATCTGTCCGAACTCAATGTCGAAGACATTAGCTTCAGCGCAGACAGTCACACAGTAGGTGTTGTCACTGTTGGGGGGGAGCTAACAGTCTGGTCCCTTCTTGAAAGCGAAACATTACCACTGGGACCCTTTCAAGGACAGAGTGGACAATTGACCAGCCTTGCTTTTCATCCTCAGTCCAATGAGATACTAGCCGTCGCGACGGTCACCGGGACTGTGGAGCTTTGGCAAATCCAAAAAGATGGTACCCGAGAGGTGCTGCAAACGCTTCCCAGCAAAAACTTTGGCAGATTAGTCCGAGTGAGCTTTGACGACACAGGCAATGCCCTATCTGCCATCAGTGCAGATGGCAAAGTTGCCCTTTGGAACCTCAATATTCAAGAGACCCTTCAAGAGGGCTGTCAATGGCTAGAGGCTTATTTTGCCGCTAGTGTTGCCCCCAGTTCTGATGCCCAAATGGCCTGCGATCGCATCCAGTCGCAACCGATTGCGACCCGTCATATCCCTACCGATCTAAGTTTTCTGGAGAGCCAGACACCGTTAAGGCCCTTTAGCGTAAACCACCTGTGGTGGCAATTTCATCAGTGGCTAGGCATCTTGGCAAGGCTCAGCCTGTTTTAAGCAGCTACAGCATAGTCAATCAGCTGCACTAATTTCTGCCGCAGGGTTTCTAACCCCAGCCGTTTCGCAGCTGAGATAAAGACGGCCTGGGGATATTCGTCTTTTGCCAGTGCCAGGGTGTCGCTCTCCACATCATCGAGTTTGTTAAACACCAGCAAAATCGGGCCAGGGGTGGTGGGCATTTGGCTCAAGATACCCATAACTGAGCGAATGTGATCCTGCCAGGCTGGGTGTGATAAATCCACCACATGTAGGAGGGCATCTGCTTCGGTCACCTCCTCCAGGGTGGCGCGAAAGGCGTCCATGAGAGACGGGGGCAGGTCTTGGATAAACCCCACTGTGTCGGTCAGCACCAGGGACCGGGGTTGGTGCGTGATATCGTCGGTCACGGTTAGGCGGCGGGTGGTGGGGTCGAGGGTGGCAAATAATTGATCGGCGGCATAAACCCTAGCATCGGTCAGGGTATTGAGCAAAGTAGACTTGCCCGCGTTGGTGTAACCCACCACCGCCACCGAGGGCACTGCCTGATGCTGACGATGTTGACGCAGTCGTGATCGATGGGCCTGGAGCTGATTGACCCCTTGCTGGAGTCGAGAAATCCGTTTTTGGATGGCGCGACGCTCCGTTTCTAGTTTGGTTTCACCGGGGCCTCGGGTGCCGATGCCGCCCCCCAGTCGAGACATGGCCTGACCACGCCCGGTGAGTCTAGGTAGCTGATATTCAAGCTGGGCCAGCTCAACCTGGAGCTTGCCTGCGCCGGTTTTTGCTCGCTGGGCAAAAATATCGAGAATCACCTCGGTGCGATCCACCACTCGCACGCCAATGCGATTTTCTAAATTGCGAGCCTGGGCCGGGGATAGATCGCGGTCAAAGACCACCAGGCTAGCTCCCAGGGTTTGGGCCGACAGGGCAATTTCATCGACTTTACCGGCCCCCAAGACAGTTTGAGGGTGGGGGCGCGATCGCGTTTGATGTAACGTCTCTAACACCTCACCTCCAGCCGTTTGTACCAGGCGCGATAGTTCTTGTAAACCGTGTTGAAAGAGGGTTGGGGTAATCTTGCCGGTCATGAGCCCAACTAAAATCACCCGATCATGGGTGGCGTCAACCTGCTGGGCAACGAACAATCGCCGAAATTCGGCCTCCAGGTTATCAATTAGCTCATTAAAGTCTTGCTGAGACAGGCGCTCTAACGACAGGGGCTCAGACACTTCCCAACGGGCATCGGTATCTGGCATCAGATGGGCCAGATAAGCGTCTCGAATATAGCCAGTTGCCCCACCCCCCCGTCGTTTAAAGCCACCCCCCGTCAGGGTTAGCATCACCAGTGCATCCAGACGTTGCAGGGCCATGGCGGTCAAAGCCCCGTTGGAGGGTTGCTCAAGCTTGAGTTGGGTGGCAATGCAGCGGATGCCACAGAGTCGCTCTGCACCGTAGCGGGGTAACTCAACGGCGGGTATTTGAGTTTGTCTCGGTGTGCCCACCCCCACCCTGATTACGTGTCCCCGCCGATCCACATAGGCACAGACGGGCTGGTTAATCTCTGTACTGACAGCAGCCAACCGCTGGGCAAACTCAGGCGTTGTAAAACAATCCCCCGGTAGCCGTTGGTGATAAATGCGCTTGAGCTGTTTGAGCTGACTGGGTTTGAGCCCTTTTAGCTCACCATAGAGAGTTTCGATAGGCTTAACCTTTGCTTGGAAGTATTGAACTGAAAGTATTTGGACTGAAAATAGACCCAAAGCCGCAGACGGACTGCCCTCATTTTATTGAATACTGAGACGTGCAGAAAACAACGGGTTAGATTTTGTTACGCTAGATTTCCATATATTGTGAGCGATCCCCAGGGCGGGTAGACTAAAAAAGATATACAGACTAGAACATATGGACTAAATACTTGGCTCAAGTAATTTTAAGTCACAACCCCATGCAGACCTATCGTTTGCCCCACGGCAAAAACCATACGTTCTAAAACTGGCGTTCTCAAGCTGGATGCGGGTTTGTTCAAAAAACTCAATTATTGAGGCAACATCGCACTATGGGTTCCTATCGCAAGTCTGGCC
>JBCCRZ010000081.1:0-14163 GCA_039200855.1 Cyanobacteria bacterium P01_D01_bin.44
GCTGAGATGATACGAAATTTGTGGTCATAAAAGAGGGAGCAGATGCACTGCACTGGCTAGGGAGTGACGACTTAATAGTCAGGATGCCCGTCATAGCAGCAAGCCTTGAGACCCGCTCTGGTTTTTAAGGAGCAATACTGACGTCATTGAGGTCTACAAAAGCAATTCGGTATTTTCGGGTAGGGATAAAAAAAGTTAAAGGGGGCAGGTGAGACGTTAAAAGCCTTGGATTAAGTTTTGAATTTTGAGTTTTGAGTTTTAAGTTGGTGACGCCCGACTCTTCTTCCTCTTCCAACTGAGAACGGAGAGCTGCCTCCCCCGCTCCCCCTGCCTCCCCCGCTCCCCCTTGCCTCCCCTGCTCCCCTTGCCTCCCCTTCCCCCTTCCCCACCAATCTGAGACAATAAACAAAGATACTCAAAACAGCTCCTTAAGACCCGCCCATCCCAGAGACCGACATGTCCGAGAATCGTAAAAGCCAAGTTGTCACCCAAGGCGTACAGCGCACCCCCAACCGAGCCATGCTTAGGGCGGTGGGGTTCCAGGACGAAGACTTTAGCAAGCCCATTGTGGGGATCGCCAACGGCTACAGCACGATTACCCCCTGTAATATGGGCATCAATGTGCTGGCCCTGCGCGGTGAGCAGGGCCTGCGCGATGCAGGGGCCATGCCGCAGATATTTGGCACCATCACTATTAGCGACGGGATTTCTATGGGTACCGAGGGGATGAAATATTCCCTGGTGTCTCGGGAGGTGATTGCCGACTCCATTGAGACTGCCTGCATGGGGCAGAGCATGGATGGGGTGCTGGCTATCGGTGGCTGCGATAAAAATATGCCGGGGGCGGTGATTGCGATCGCACGCATGAATATTCCCGCCGTCTTTGTTTACGGCGGTACTATCAAGCCGGGGCACCTCGATGGCGAAGATTTAACCGTGGTCAGTGCCTTCGAAGCTGTGGGTGAATATAGCGCTGGCAAAATCAGCCAGGAAAAACTGGTCGAGGTTGAGCGCCACGCCTGTCCCGGAGCGGGCTCCTGCGGCGGTATGTATACCGCCAATACCATGTCTTCTGCAATCGAGGCGATGGGTCTGAGCCTGCCCTACTCCTCAACCATGGCCGCCGAAGATTTAGAAAAGGCTGACAGTACCGAAAAATCAGCCTTTGTCCTGGTAGATGCTATTCGCAAGCAGATCTTGCCCAGCCAGATCTTGACTCGTAAAGCCTTTGAGAATGCCATGGCGGTGATCATGGCTGTCGGTGGCTCTACCAATTCGGTGCTCCACCTGTTGGCCATTGCCCACACGATGGGCGTGCCCCTCACCATCGATGACTTCGAAGCGATTCGGGCTAAAGTGCCGGTCTTTTGCGATTTGAAACCCTCCGGACGCTATGTCGCCACCGATCTGCACAAAGCTGGTGGCATCCCCCAGGTGATGAAAATGCTGTTGGTCAATGGGCTGCTTCATGGCGATGCCCTCACTGTCAGCGGTCAAACCCTCGAAGACGTACTGGCCGATATCCCAGCTGAGCCCAGAACCGATCAGGATGTGATTCGCCCCTTTGACAATCCTATGTATGCCCAGGGGCACCTCGGCATTCTTAAGGGCAACCTGGCCACCGAGGGAGCCGTTGCCAAGCTTACCGGCATCAAAAAGCGTGAGATTACCGGTCCCGCCCGTGTGTTTGAGTCAGAAGAAGCTTGTCTGGATGCCATCTTGGCTAAAAAAATTCAGGCGGGCGATGTACTGGTCATCCGTTACGAAGGTCCCAAAGGGGGACCCGGTATGCGAGAAATGCTGGCCCCTACCTCTGCCATCATCGGTGCGGGGCTGGGTGATGCGGTGGGGCTGATCACCGACGGACGCTTCTCCGGTGGGACCTACGGCATGGTAGTGGGTCACGTCGCTCCAGAGGCAGCAGTCGGCGGCACCATTGCCCTGGTGCAAGAGGGCGACTCAGTCACCATCGACGCCGATGCCCGTCTGCTGCAGCTCAATGTGGATGACGCTGAAATCGAACGTCGTCGTGCCGCTTGGACACCCCCTGAGCCCCGCTATGAGCGCGGTGTGCTGGCAAAGTATGCCAAGCTGGTTTCGTCAAGCGCTCTGGGAGCGGTGACCGATAAAAACCTGTTTTGAGATAAGGCTTTCCCTAACTCGGGCCCCTAAAGTTCTCAACCGACCAATGGACAGAACGAGACTCGCCTTTGCTCTAAGGGGCAGTGACCACCGGGCAAGACTGGTGGTTTGGGATTTGCGAACTAGCTAGTCAGCGCTCGTGCTATCGCGCCCAAAAAACGATTAGCCAAGACATAAAGCTCTATCGCGTTTCTAAAGGGTTAGCCACCCTGCTCTCCATTTTGGTTGGGATTACTCAATCTCAGCTTTGGTTGGGATTACTCAATCTCAGCCTGCCTATGCCGAAGCCTAGGCTAAGCAGGCGTCATCGTCTCACCCGGAAATCATCCACAGCCAAAACTGACAGCAAAGCTTGGGCTATCTTTGTCAAATTCAAAGCGGTTTCTCAGCCTGGTTTAAACTTGAGCCGTTATTACAATAGAGCAAATCATTCCTAAGCTGAAATAAAAAAAACGGAGGTATGATGTCTTTATTTATTCCTAAAATTTCATCCGCATTAGCGGCTGCCCTAGGTCTGGGCCTGATGGTAAGCTGCACCTCATCTACTCCGGTCAGCTCCGTTGATGAAACCGCACCTCAAACCGCAGCGGTCGAAGCAACCCCTGATGAAAGCCCCGCTGCCATTTTTGCTGAAGACGGTATTGCCATTCGTGGGGCAGATCCGGTGGCCTACTTTACTGAGAGCGACTATGTCCCCGGTAGCTCAGAGTACACCCACGAGTGGGAAGGAGCTACCTGGCAGTTTGCTAGCGCCGAAAATCGTGATTTATTTGCCAGCAATCCCGAGCAGTATGCCCCGGAATATGGCGGTTTTTGTGCCTACGCTGTGAGCCAGAATACAACCGCCCCGATTGAGCCCACGGCCTGGAAGATCGTCGATGGCAAACTCTATTTGAATTTCAACGATAAGATTCAAAACAAATGGGCCAAAGATATTCCTGGATATATTTCCAAAGCCGATGAGAATTGGCCAGGGGTTTTGAGTAACTAGTCCTGCGTCAAAGTCAAATATTCAGGTAAAACCGACGCGGGGAGGCGGGGATAGGATGATGCGGAAGTTACTGACTACCTAAGCTCTCCGTGTCTCCCCTTCTCCCCTTTCTCCACTAATCAACTTCGTTGAGGAGAGTTGCGATCGCAAGCTTCCCCTGATACTCAATGGTAATCCCCTGGGCCATGACCTTCACCACTCGACCCCGCTTAAGGCAAATTCGAAAGGCCATCTCAAACAGGCTGTGCCGACCAGAGAGGCAGCGATTGACCGACTCTAAAACCCTATCGCGATCTTCATGGGCAATCACGCTGGCGATAGAGGGGAGGCGCAGCAGATCGTTCTTCGGATATTCAAATAGCTCGGCTAGCTTGGCGTTGACATGGGCAAACTTATTGTCTTGCAACAGACAGGCCGCCACCAGGGGTGTCTTGAGCAGATGGCGAATATAGTCCTGGCCATGCTCCAGGCGCTCAGATAGATCACGGTTGGTGCTGTTGAGCTGGGTATTCTCGAGCAGCATCGCCATTTGATCTGAGATCGCCAGCATCAGCTCGCTGTTTTGTGGCGTAAAATGCTTGGGCTCAGGATGGGTCAAGGTCAACACCCCAAACACCTGCTCATTTCGCAACAACGGCAAACAGAGCACCGACCGCACTTTGTAAGGCTGGTTGGGCAAATTGATCCAGCGGTTGTCCAGCGCCACATCTGGAATCGACACCGCGCTTTGATCTCGAATCACCCGACCGGCCAGTCCCTTTTCAAGCACGCTGCCCACCAAAGCGTTACGTTCTTCCTCCGTCGTCCCCGGACGCGACAAAATACTCTCGGTCACCACCTGATTGTCATCCAGCAAAAAAATGCTGCCCGCATCCGCTTGGGTAATTTCCACCGCCGTATCTAAGGTTTGCTTGAGGGTAGCCTTCATCATCAGCCTGCCAGTGGTGGCCCGCGATAGCGCTATGTGGTTTTTAAGCCATTGCAGCTGTTTTTGGTAAGCCAGGTTCTCAGCGGTCAACCGCTGCACTTCACTTTGCAAGGTCGCCAAATCTGACGACAGGCTGCTCCCCGACTTTTGCTGCTGCGCCGTCTGCTGCGCTGTGAATTGAGACAAAGAAACTAGCCCTCGCAACAGCTGTAGTTGCGGATCGGGAACATTGGCAATGCGAGTCAGCTGATTGACTTCTTTGTAGAGCGACTCTATTTCAGTAACCAGAGCGTCACGCAGGGTATCTGAGCTATCCATGGGGGTTTGCAAATCCAGACTGCAGCATATTAATCGAAATACTTAATAAATCCCATTGGGTCAGGTCTAATTCGTGATTCGTTATCTATATCTATTCCTCGTGATTTATCAATTTTGATGGGTTATGGTTGAGTACAAGTAGGCCCCCGCCCTTTCTCGATAAAGAGGCAATTACCTCGCAATCGTTTCCAGGTTCGTCAGCAGCATTCGCCCCTCATCCTTTCGTCCTAAGATATCAGCCGTCTCAATAATCTCGAGTAAAAGCATTGCCTTACCCCAGTGGTCGGGCATGGTCTCCGCCACCTCCACAGCAGATTGCCACGCCGTCTCGGCCAAGGTGGGTTGCCCTGCACTGTGCAACTGCCGGGACAACTGAGCCAAAATACGGGCACGTTCTTGCGGGTTTGGGTGAATGCCCACAATATCGAGACTGGCGGCATAGTCACCCTTGGCGATGGCGATCTCTGAGAGATCTAACAGCATCAGACTCAGCTCCGCCAGAGGCCAGCGCAGATCAGTAAAGTCTGCCGTCAGGGCACTGGGGAAATTAGGCGTTTGCAATATTCGCAGCGCCCCCGCATACCACCCTCGCTGCACCAACCGTTTAACCATCTGTTTACGACTTTCTTGTTGAAAGTAGCGGGTATTAGGCGCAGATTCTGTTTCTAGCTCAGATGACCAGCGATGAAGGGCCATTTCTAAAACAGCGTCGGCCTGGCCCTGAGCCCCGACAAAGAACAGTTCTGACGCAATCAGGGCTAGCAGTTCAGCATCGTCAAATAGATCTTTTCGTTGGGCATCGGCCAGGGTGATCGCCCGGTCAATTTCTCCTGCCTGGGCCAGCGCCACCGCCAGTTGAGTTTGGCCCTCCCTAGAAAATTGTTGCGGCTCAGCCAGTGCTAGCGCTGATGCGAAATCGCCGACAGTAGCAAAGCCGTTGGCTAGACTTTCTAGACTGCTCTCGCGATGGGGACCTGCCGGTAATGCCATCACCGTCTGTTGAGCCTGTCGCAGGTGGTCACGTAACTGAGTTTCATAACCCAGGGCCAAATATTGATCACTGATTTCACGGGTCAAGGCCACTTTATGCTCGGTTGAAATATCTGCCTGGGGTTGCATCTCTAAAGATAGGGTGAGGGCCGTTTGTAAATTGGCCAGGGCTGCTTGGGGTTGCCTCAGCAGCGTGTGAATCGCAGCCAGGGGGAGCCCAGCAGCAATTTGTCGACGATATTGATCGTTTTGAGTCACAATGGCCGGATCGCTGGGAGCAGTCTCCTCGGGGAAGGGGGGAAATGATAATGACGATATTTGTGGCGGGATTTCAGGGAAGGGGGGAACCGGCTGAAAATTTCCCGATTCAATCACCTGGGCGAGTCTTTGGGCTTCTGGTAGCAGCTGTCTGGCGGCTTCGATATCCCCCGCAGCAGCGAGGGCTTCTATCGAATGGCCCACGAGCAACATCTGCGCCTCTGGGGTGAAAAACACCGAGCGGAGCTCGAGCACAGCCTGGGTATGTCCCTGGGCCAACCACTGGGGCACGATCGTCGTGAGTATACGGGTAGCGAACCAGTCACTCCTGCCCTGGATAGATTTTTCCAGCAGCGCCAGGGCATCGGCGGAGCGTTGATGGTTCACCAGGGCTAGGGTTAGCGTTGGCAGCTGGGCCTCCAAATGACCACCATCAATCTCAGCGGGCAGGGCAACCTGTAGGGCGCAATTAAGCTGTCCGGCCTTGGCCAGGGCAGCACTTAAATCCTGGAGATACGAAAACTGTCCCCGATTCTCGTAGGTCATGGCCAGATCGATGGCTTCCTGGTGGCGGCCAGCGTTGACTAGTGCGATCGCAACCTGAAATTGCCAGTAGGTCGGGTCCGGCAGCTGCTGGGTCAAATTCAGGGCTTGATCCAACTGTACTGCCTGGATCAACGATAGAACAGTTTGTTCGCGGGTCTCAGCCTGAAGGGGATCCGGGGTAATCGTCGACATCACTTCCATGGCCCGATCAAACCAATCGATAGCCTGTATCGGCTGATCAAGCTCAGCAGACCGAACTCCGACCCGACTCAGTAGGAGCGCTCGATAGCTTGGCCGGGACCCCAAGTAGGTATAAATTTCGTTCTGGAATTGTCGAACCGTAGCCCTATCAAACGTTTGGTGATAGACGATTAGCAAATCATGTAAGTGCTCCAGCTGAGCGGTTTCATCCGCCATGGCCCAGACCGCTTCGACCGCTAAGGGCAGTAGCTCCTGATGACGAAACCACACCGCCATTGTGAACAGCAGATCTTCCCTAGCTTGACTGGGCTCAGCCCGACGAACCAGGGCCAGGCTGTCTTGCCAGAGCTGCCGGGCAACCGCATAATCCTCTCGATTCCAGGTGAGGGAGCCCAACCGATACAGTAACCTCGCCTGGTTCTGGATAGGTAGCTGACGGGCCAGCCACTGTTTCGCCGACTCATACCCCTGCCCAGCAATCAAGCGCTCCAGTTGAGTAAGCTCAGCGTCAAGCGATGTAGGTGGGGCCCATATCTCCGGATGCGCAGCTTCTGAGAACAAATCGCCTGAGGGGTCGGTGACCTCAAAAGTAGGCAAGGTGTCTGTACAAAGTTCAGCGCTGACAGCAGGTTTACCCACCCACATTAGACTGGTGGCAGCCACGCTGAGCGATAACCAGGGTTTTTTCATAAAGGTTTTGAGAAGCAATAGAGCGGTGTCAACAGCAACCATTCAGAGTCTGCTCTGCCTGAGCAGAAAGTGCCCTTCTCCAGGCCCGATTTAACATCTTGAATCTCGCCTCAAGGCCAGACTAGCTCTATTCACACCGGTACCTACCCGCCTTGCCCAAACACGATAAGCTGGAAAAACGCTGCAGTTGTCTCTCCTAACGTTGCCATCCATGTCTCCTCTGTTCTGGAAACACCTACGCCGTAAACTGTTTTGGATTGCCCTGTTGGCAACTGTTTGGCTACTGTGCAGCGGCCAAGCCTGGGCGGGGGGGCTGAGCGACCGGGTCGCAGCTTTCCCTGACTGGCATAGCAAACCCCTGGTGCAGCCATCTGAGGGCGATCTGGTCTATCCAGAATGGATGGCAGGAAACTGGCAGATGCAATCTACCTTGGTAGAGATGGTGGCTCCCCTGGCTCCAGAGTTAGTCACACCAGGGTTCGAGGGCAATCGCCAGTTTCTCAATCAACCCATCAGCGCACCGATTCGGTTTGTCAAAGCTCGAGTCGCCGGGGGACGATTTCTGAATCGGGCTTTAAAGACAGACAAAAAATGGGTTTCTGATCGAGCCTTTAACGGGCTTAGCTTAGCTCGAGCTTCCCTAGGCAAAGATTGGGTCAAAGCAGTCAAAGTTGACCCAGACAATCCCAATCGACAGGTTACCTTTCTCAGAGACAATCAGCAGCTGGTTTCAACGGTGACCGGTCGCGCGACTGAAGACCCCACCCCAAATGACTTTATTACGACTGAAATTTTTCAGCAGTTTTTTCGCGGCGGACGTTCTGAAGCCTATTTAAACACGGTTGAGAATACAACGGCTTACCACTACCAACCGAGCAATGGCTCTGCCGTTACAGCGGACCAAATCACTGCGGTCTATCTATCGCCCCAGGACCCTGACTATTTCAAGGCCCTAAATCAACCCGTTGCGCTCTATCGATATCGATTGACCTTTTCAGTCGCTGGGGGCGCTAGCGCTAGCGAGTCTCAATCGCATTGACGACCGCTCCCCCTCCACCGTTCATCGCCAAGACGTATTCGTCTCAACCGAGCACCGCAAGCACTGCATCACCTAATCGCATCACCTGGGGTAAGCGCGGCACCTCTTAAACGTCCGATAATACGGAAAACTTGCTACCGATAATAATTCTCTGTCCCCCTTGCTATCGCCGTAGGCATAGATGCTGTAATGCTTGAGATTTCCCAAGATCTTTTCTAGCCGTCTCACTTTCTCCGGACCATAGCAATTTTTGCCTAAAAAACGTCCTGTTAGGCAGCCTTGATGAAATTCGAGTTGGGTGCCAATCACCTGGTCGATGCCGACCTGCTTTGCCCAGGGTCTTAAATAAGCCTCCAGCGAGGCGCTGACAAGCAGAGTTTGATGACCCTGAGCTTGGTGCCAGCGAAGACGGACCAGCGCATCGGGTCTTAATAAATCCGATAAGTTTTCTCTGGCATAGGTTTGGGCAGTTTGCTCAAGCTCCTGCACTTTTTTTTGACTGAGAAAGTAGATCAGCAATCGTTGCTTAGCAACCCAGTTGGGAATCAGCTTGAGCCCATAAGCAATCAGGGTCGGACTCATGTGTAGGAGCCCATAGTAAAGGCCCCAACGACCCACCCAACTTTTCAAAAAAGGGAGCAGAGAATCCCTTTTGGTGAGGGTGCCATCAAAGTCAAAGATAGCAACCGTTGGCAAAGTCGGTACGGTTTCCAGGCTCTCCATACAGGGCTTTTTATACAGGATTGACTATGCAGAGGCTCATGCATTATTCAATGATGCCATGAGACTTTAACCAAAGAATCATAAAGGCAACACCGATCCAGCTCACAACGGTCAATAAAATCGGTTTGTCTTGAAAGAGGACATCTTCAGGCCGTTCAGTCTGTTGCAGGCTGGAGGGCTTATTAGAGCGCCCCAGGTTCTCATAGTAAGTTGGTTCGCTGATTAACTGATACCGAAAAATGCCATACATGACAAAGGGTAAGGTCAACAGCATCCAGGCAGTTGACGCCCCATTTACAATTGGCCCAGCACTCCACAGGGCATAACTCATGATGGCCCCAGTGGTCACGGTACTTTCCATCCGAGTCAGGATAGAAGATGAATAGTACTGAAGGACTCGACGGGTTTTCCCCGCACCGAGCTGGGCTAGTCTCAGCTCAGCCTTACGCTTTTCGATCCCTAAGAATAGTGCCAGCATGGCTGTACACAATAAAAACCAGGGAGATAATTCAATTGAATTGACGGCTCCGCCCGCAATTGCCCGTAAAATAAACCCCGTCGCGATCGCAATAATGTCAAGTAGGGGCAAGTGTTTTAGCTTAAGATTATAGGCACTCTGCAATGCGGCATAGCATAGCAGAGTTGTACCTAGGAGAGCGGTCTGGAGCCATCCCAGCACCAACGCTCCCCCCATTAGCCCAAACGCCATTGCCAGCGCAACGGGAATGCTGACCAGTCCGTTTGCAATTGGGCGTTTGCACTTGATCGGGTGACGGCGATCTGACTCGACATCAACGACATCGTTAATGAGGTAAAAACTACTAGACAAACCACAAAATAGCCCAAACGCCAACAAACTCCCCAACAGGGTTTGCAAACTGAGACTGAATCCGAATAATGGCGCTGCAAAAACGATCAGGTTTTTAGTCCACTGGTGCGGCCTCAAGGCCACAAAGTGACTCATTAGTGTAGCCTTCGCGCTTCTCTGTGGAATCTTACGAAACATACTTTAAATTCTGCTGAGAGTGTTCTAAATAATTAAAGCCTCTAAGAATATTGCCGCTTTTTGCACTTATGCCGCAGCAGACAGAGCTTCATCCTCATCTACTATTCCCAAAAATCTCATATCTTTGAGATTTCACAATAAACATTGAGCAACTTTATTTGAAAATTCAAACTTGCTTTAGACAAGCTTGTATTGTGGGTATTCTATAGGCAAAATGAAAAATTTTAGGCTCTATAGGCTCTACTAGCATATCTCCAACACACCTATCGATAGCTAATGCCACAAATGCCAGATTAACTCAATGAAGTTTATATAAAGTCCCGTTCCATAATCTATCTAGCTTTTCAATTATCCAGTCTTTTGATATTGATAAAGTTAGTCAACATTTATAGATACGGATTTCAGAGTATCTAAGCATGAAAACTCATCGGAAAAATGAAGTATGAAAAAAGAGATTCATGACTGGGTTTGGGAAAACAAAATCTTAACGGCCATACTGCTACTTTTTGGATCTGAGGTCATCCTATACTTTTTGATACTTCCCTCCATAGCAACCTCAGCTTATGAGGGAGGTATCTTTAGTTTCCTGCGTCGTTTCTCTGGATATAGGCCAGAGGAACCGTTTGAGCTTTACTTAAATAAAGCGAAGTTATTTTTTTGGGCAGATGGCCTAACAATTATATTTTTAGCCTTGGGCTTATCATTTATTTGGAGACGATTTAAACGTAGAAGCTCAATACGACATCAACTTCAAACTGTTTGGTTAAACATCAAAAAATTTTTCACCATAAACCGCAAGACATTACTGATTAATATCACTATTTTTCTGGCTTTCTATGGATTGTATTGGGTGCTCGGACACGGACTTCTCAGAAACATACTAATCTACAATAAATTCACTTTCTTTTTTGCCGATCAAGGCGACTGGACTGACTTGAATTGGGCCAAGTTTCACAAAGGATCACATCCTTTGATATTGATTTTTTTACTGCCTTTTAGCATGCTCAAACCGCTATCTTCTTTTATGCCTAAGCCTGTCTTGGCAGTTTTTATAAATGCTTTCTTTGGTTCCCTAGGCGTTTCTTTATCCTACTCAACGTTTTGGCACCTAACCCGTGCACGAAAAGAATCTTTGTTGCTAACAATAATTTTTGGTTTTAGCATGAGTCAGCTATTTTTTAGTAGCTTACTTGAGTCATATGCATTCGCTGGCGTCAGTATCCTAACAACTTTCTTGGTTTACACCATTAGTTTGAGAGAGCGCAGCATTCAACTTGAAAGTTGGATTGCATCAGGGTTACTCACATTTGGCGTTACTATCACCAACTTTGGCCATACATTAGTATGTTTCGGAAGTACCTTGTTATCTCGCAACAAAAACAATAAGATAGCAACTTTCTTTGAATTTATTGGAATTGTTTTCCTGGCTGCTTTTTTAATCAGCATTATCCAAAAAAGAATTATGGGGGGAAGCTATTTTTTCGTCCCTGAAATGCTGACCAGAGAACTTAAATTTATTAAAACCACCGTTTTAAACAGCCCCCTCTTAGTCTCTTTTGAATTGTTCAAACATTTCTGCCTTGTCAATATTGTATCAGCCTCTCCCTTTCCCACAGAGATTATTCCTGGTGAGAAGGTCATCCTGAGTTTTTTCGATCGCCCGCTACGTTACAGTTGGATTGGGCTAGGTGCAACCAGTGTTTGGTTAATTTTCTTGATAGTGGGTCTATTCAAAGGCATCAGGTCGGCAATTACCCACAAAGTGGATGCATCTGGGTTTGAGCAGAGAACTTTTCTGATCACTATCCTAGGGGTTAATACCTTCAATTTATTACTTTACTCAATCTTTAATGCTGAGGAGATGTTTTTGTTTGCCTGCAACTATACATTTCCAATCTTGCTTCTCGTTGCTAACAAGTCGATGATTAGCTGGAAGTATTTTACTTCGTTAGCTTGTTTGTTAATCGGACTTATGGCCCTCAACAATCTGTCCATCATGCGGCAGATAATCGTTTTCTAATGTACATCTAAACCACATCTACCTAAGCCACATATGACTTTAAACCTCGAGTTTTACCCCAGGGGGAAATGACGGGTCTAGATGTGGCCAAGATTTTAGCCAATATAAAAACAGACCAATTTTATGGAAAATCCAGTTGTTTCAGTTATTTTAGTCATGTTGACGATTGTATTAAATACGGTCGCTCAAAGCTTGCTCAAGCTGGGCTCAGGCCGCCATTTGTTAAATATTTACCTCATGCTTGGATTGTTAGCCTATGGAGCCAGCACCCTAGCGTATATCACCGTATTAGCAAAGCTAAATCTATCCGTCATTTACCCTGTCGTCATTGGCTTGACTATCATAGCCACTACCTTCGCTGGCATGCTTCTCTTAAAAGAATCTGTGACCTCAGTCCACTGGATAGGAATTGGTCTGATTATCAGCGGCATCTCAGCGATTGCATTTGGGAAGGTTCTTTCAATCACTTAGATCTAAGAATTCCACCATCATTATCTTCTGTTAATACCGATAGAAATTTCGGGGTGCTTCTCTATAACGTCGGCGTGGCCGCTTGTTCCAACCTGCTTCATTTGCTATTTCCCGTTCAACATGGTACTTAAGCTGCTGGGCCATGCGTCGTAGTCCCTGCTTTTCGTCTTGGCGAATAAAGGGCAAAAATACCTTGGAGAGTACTCCAGAAAAGGTATCGCGATGTAGATAGCGAGTCCGCCCAGGGGTAATCTCTTGAAGTTCAAAAGAATGCTCACTGCGCAACCCTGGAATCTTGGACACCCATTTCAGGCAAACGCCGGGCTGCATCATCGTAATCACCGGTTGAAATTCGGTATCTTCGTCTCCCTCAAGACGTTGCATCGCCAGAAAAACTTCCTGACCGGGTGAAAACCGTAAATTGGTGTCGCAGTCAAACAAAAACGTATTCCAAAAGCGCCAGTCTTCTTTGCGAATCAGCGCGTCCCAAACCCGCTCAGCAGGAGCATTTATCTCGATTTCGGCGTAGAGGCTAGGCATAGCAAAACACCTTCTCTAAACAGCAAGGCCATCGGGCCGTATCAAGCGAGTCGATCTAGAGACCCTTTGCAGCGTAACATCTTCTAGGGTTCAACCCAGGTTACCCACCTATTCGTTTACCCATTCATCCAATTGAGAGCATACCCATGGTCAGTTTGACGCCCAATCCCAGCTTTAGTTTAACGATTCGCCTCAAAATCCCTAACCATGCGGGTATGTTAGCCAAAGTCACTCAGGCTGTGGCGGCAGCAGGCGGTAGCCTGGGCCACATTGATGTGGTTGAGCGCACCCGACAAGCGGTGATCAGGGATGTGTCGATCGATGCGTCAAGTACCGAACATGCCGAAAAAATTGTCGAGGCGGTGTGTGGTCTTGATGAGATTGAGGTGGTCAAAACCTACGATCGCACCTTTGCGCTCCATGAGGGCGGCAAAATCCATGTCGAGCCCAAAATTGGCTTGCACAGTCAGGACGAACTGGCCATGGCCTATACCCCTGGGGTGGGGCGCATTTGCACTGAGATCGCCAAACATCCTGAGCGGGTCTATGACCTGACGATTAAGTCCAATACTGTAGCTATTGTCACCGACGGCAGTGCCGTCCTGGGATTGGGTAATCTGGGGCCTGCCGGAGCACTCCCCGTCATGGAGGGCAAGGCCATGCTCTTCAAAGAGTTTTCGGGCCTGGATGCGTTTCCGATTTGTTTGGATACTCAAAACACCAACGAAATTGTAGAAACGGTGAAGCGGATTGCGCCGGTCTTTGGGGGCGTCAACCTTGAGGATATCAGTGCCCCCCGCTGCTTTGAGATTGAAGCGCGGTTGCAAACAGAATTGGATATTCCCATCTTCCATGACGATCAGCATGGCACGGCCATCGTTAGCCTTGCAGCCCTGGTCAATGCACTCAAAGTCGTCGGCAAAGAACCCCAGATGGGCGAAATCCGCCTGGTGATTAACGGCGCGGGGGCCGCCGGACTGGCTATGGCACGGTTATTTAGAAAAGCAGGGGTGAATAACATTCTGGTGTGTGACTCAAAGGGGATTGTCAGTCGAGATCGCATCGACCTCAATCCTCAAAAACAAGCTGTCGCCGTCGAGGAGTCGGGCACCCTGGCCGATGCCATGGAGGGAGCCGATGTCTTTATGGGGGTCAGCGCCCCCGGTGTGGTCAGCGTTGACATGGTGAAGTCAATGGCTAAAGACCCGATTGTGTTTGCCATGGCTAACCCGATTCCAGAGGTCCAGCCCGAACTGGTCAGCGATATCGTCGCCGTGATGGCCACCGGGCGTAGCGACTA
>JBCCRZ010000082.1:0-14077 GCA_039200855.1 Cyanobacteria bacterium P01_D01_bin.44
CAAGGTTTTCATGCGACCATCGTCGAGGCCATAGCGCAGGCGCAATACGTCGCGCTCACGGGGGCTCAGGGTGCTGAGCACGCTTTCGAGATCTTCTCGCAGTAGGCTCTTAGAGACCTCGTCTTCGGGGGTCTCACCGTCGGACTCGATGAAGTCACCAAGACGGGAGTCCTCTTCCTTACCGATCGGGGTTTCGAGGGAGATCGGTAGCTGAGCAGACTTGGCGATGAAGCGCAGCTTCTCGATGGTCATTTCCATGCGAGTGGCGATTTCTTCTTCGGTGGGCTTGCGGCCTAACTCCTGGGACAGCAGCTTAGTGGTCTTTTTGATGCGCGAGATTGTCTCGTACAGGTGTACCGGCAGACGAATGGTGCGAGACTGGTCTGCGATCGCACGGGTAATCGCCTGACGAATCCACCAGGTTGCATAGGTTGAAAACTTATAACCCTTTTCGTGGTCAAACTTTTCAGCCGCACGAATTAAGCCTAAGCTACCTTCCTGAATTAAATCCTGGAAGGATAGACCTCGATTCATATACTTCTTGGCAATCGACACCACCAGTCGCAGGTTCGACTGCACCATTTTGTCCTTAGCACGACGACCCATGTGGAGACGACGGCGAAAGGCAGGCAAGGGCATATCAACCGCATCTGCCCAGTCTGCGTCGGTAGGTTCACGGTCAAGACCGTCTGAGATGTCATCGCGGATGCGCTCAAGCTCAAGCAGATCAGCAATTTTACGGGCTAGTTCAATTTCTTCTTCGGCTCTAAGTAGCCGAATGCGGCCAATTTCTTGAAGATACAGACGAATAGAATCTTCGGTGTAGTGCTTCTTTTTCGTCTGAGTGCGACGACGGGTCGCTTTGCCCTTAGCAGCAGCGGGCTTGGCTGGTCCTCTCCCCCCATCTTCCTCCTGATTGAACCCCTTGTGGCCTTCGTTCCCACCTATGAGCTGGTCAAGATCACTCTCAGGCTCCAGGGTTTCAAGTACATTATTCGCTTGGGTCATGCCGCGTTCCTCATGCTCCTTATATGCAACAGATCAAGTTTGAAGGAAAAACAAAACCAGAGTACCTGACATCTTGAAGGGGGTGCCCTTGGGGTAGGGCTGATTAACGCATTGAGACAACACGTTTCAAAAAATCAGGCCTGCAAAACTGCAAGTGGTTAATGCTTCCGTAAAGTAGGAGGCAAATTTCTTAAAGCCATTTGCACCCACAGCACGAAAAATTCCGAAATTAAAGAAGAACTCATAAATTGTAGCCCTTCTGACAAAAATGCACCACTTAATGCCTAGCAACCTAAGCAATGAAGACACTGTGCGTATTTCTACAGTAGTAACATGCTTGACAGAAGAACGCATAGGGGTAAAAGGGACTTTGACGTATGTACATTCTGGGAAAAGTCTGTAAGATCCGCTCAAACCTTATGTAAAAAGGTGTTTCAGGCAAGAATAGCGTCGCTTCTATAACTTTTATCTATCTAAAATTTAAAAGTTATAGTTTTTACTTTTAGCGACATTTCATCTATCCAGGTGCTCGATCTTACAATTATTGTCAGTAATATCAGCCAGAACTCAGCTCTTTGACTGATTTATCAGTCAAAGAGCTGAGGCGAAACTTGGGTTTTACTTTGGGTTTTATATCATTGGTCCAGATGATTGTGGGTCAAAATCTGCCTGGGCCAATTGTTAAGACTTTAAGCTGGTTTTGACACGGGCTGATTCAACGACAGAATTGAGCACGTCCCTGCTGAGTGGTTTGACCAAAAAGCCATCCAAGCTAGGGTGCTCTTCTTGAGGTGACCAGCTTGGTTCGCTGGATTCTGTCAGAGCAACAATAGTGACATCAGCAGGTTTAACGGTTTCTCTGAGGCGCTGAACCACTGCCTCAGACCAATTGTGCTGACTGCCCGACAAAATTACCAGATAGGGATGACCCTGCTGAATCTGGGCAACAGCCTGATCGGTTGAATCTGCAATGACGACAGAATAAGGAAACTGGCTCAACATAAGCTGAGAAACTTGAGCAAGCCCTTTCTGTTGTTCTAAAAGAAGGATGTAGCCCTGGGAAATATCCATAGTTACCTACGCCAGTCTCTGTCAAGTGTAGGTAACGGCTGTCAGGATCAAACCATATGTGAACTTATCGAAAGGGATCTTAGGAGGCGTTATTAAGTTCGAATCGTTTAGATACGCTTAGCAAAGAAACGCAACAAAGCTGCGTGCCCGCTTAAGGCAAAGAATCCTGACGGGTCTGACTGGAATATTATTTTAGTAGAAGACTGTACCAATTAGTAAAAGACGATATCGACTAAGGGGCTAATCGAGCTTTTTTGAGGCGTGTCTCTTCGTACCAGGCGGCTACCTCGGGTACCCATGTCTGGAAATGTGGCCAAATCGCTTCGCAGAGTTTTTGGGCCTCAAGTTGCGCATCGGCCTTCCATCGCAGATCTAACAGATGCATGATGCTGCGGACGTTGGCAGAGAGCACCCAGTGCTGACGCACATCAAACGGGATCAGCCCGCGGGCGTGTTCTTCAGAAAAACCCTGCTCAATTCTAAGTTTGTAGCGATCGCACGCCTGCAAGCACCACTCAAGATCTTGCTGACGCTGCTCGGCAGTGTACTCATATTTCTTTCCCTGCCGGTCGGTGTAAAAGCCTAGGGGTCTTAGATAAAAGACTTCATCCACCTCTCGCTTACCCGCTACGACATCCAAAATACGGCTACCGGTATAGCGAAATGACTGAACATCAAAGCTGACCCCCACGCGATGGGTACGAATCTGCTGCATGGTGGAGTGGGGAAACCAGCCGCAGTTGAGAACAATTTGGGGATGCTCCAGGGGGCCATAGTGACCGCGTCCCCCTTTCAGTAAGTTGCGAATGACCAACTCTCCGGCTTTTGCTTCACTGGGCCAGCTGTCGCGTTCGTCCCAAACAAACCCCTCTGCATAGTCCTGGTGCATGGCTGCATAGATCGTCTGCTGCGGGTTGGGCGTCTGGGAAATAACTTCGACCGTGAAACGATCCATGGTGGTAGAAGGGAATTTAAAGCAAGACAGATCTTACTGTTGTTTGGGTGCCTGTCCCGGAGACTTTATCAAGATTGCAGTTTTTAGAAGCCCGAGCTTGCTGCTAAGTTAATCTCAATATCTTTGTTGCATCTCCCGAAATAGCCTATGGCTTCTTTTATGCCCGCCAATGCAGATCTACCTGCGAAGGCTGATCCCTCGCCCCAGCCTGCTGACATACCTCCCAAAACACCGCTAAAGCAAGTCCGCCACATTATGCTGACCTCTCATCCTGGGATGATTCCCCAGGCGGGGCCACCGATTCAATGGGGCTCGGTTGATCCCTTGGCGCGGGGGCCGGTGGTGGCTACGATCGGCAACCCAGCCCATCGCAACGTGATTGGTACCCACTCGGGCAGCTATGCTCTCTATCGAGCCCTGGCCGTCGCTAAGGGAGATTTGCAACCGGACCATCGACCTGATTTAACCAATACGGCCCCCACCCTTGAGATCGGTCCCTACCCCAGCTGGTTTGACGCCACTAAAATTGTCTCCCTTGATCCCTTTGGTGCCCAAGTAGAGCGGCTTTACCAGCCTCTTTATCAACAGGGCTTTGATATTCGTCCGACGATTGCGGTCACCAAAGCCCATATTCAAATGCCGGAGCTGCAAGAGGCCGTGCAACAAGGGCGACTCCGCGAAGATGGTCGGATTATGAAGCCAGGAGGTGAGCTGGTCGTGACGAAGGCGGCCATCGAGCCGGTTTGGCACCTGCCAGGGATTGCGGCCCGCCTGAATATTGACGAGGGAGACCTGCGTTATATCCTCTTTGAGCAGACGGGGGGTATGTTTCCAGAGTTGGTCACGCGGTCTGATCTAAAGGTATTTTTGCCCCCTATCGGCGGGATGACTATTTATATCTTGGGGGATATTGCTGCCGTAGCCGATCCCGAGCGACCGCTCGCTGTGAGGGTCCATGATGAGTGCAACGGCTCTGATGTGTTTGGCTCAGATATTTGTACCTGTCGTCCTTACTTGGTGCATGGCATCGAAGCCTGTATTGAGACCGCCCAGGCAGGGGGAGCCGGGGTGATTGTCTACTTTAGAAAAGAAGGCCGTGCCCTGGGAGAGGTGACTAAGTTTTTGGTCTACAATGCCCGCAAACGTCAGTCTGGGGGCGATAGCGCCGCTGCCTATTTTACGCGCACCGAGTGTGTGGCGGGGGTCAATGATGTGCGTTTTCAAGAACTGATGCCGGATGCGCTGCACTGGTTGGGGGTGACTCGGATTGATCAGCTGGTCTCAATGAGCAATGTGAAATATGAGGCGATTGTGCAATCAGGCATTGAGGTGGTGGACCGGGTCCCGTTGCCAGATGATCTGATTCCAAAGGATGCTCAGGTCGAGATCGAGGCCAAAAAAGCGGCAGGTTATTTCAGCCACACGGGTAGACCTACCCCGGATGCGCTGGCTCAAACCAAAGGTCGCGATCTGAGCGGGTGAGGCCACTTAATGATACAAAATCCTGCATTGGAAGCGGTTATCGACTATTTGCAATCTCCCCAGGCGATCCGTGAACGGTCGGCCAAGCTGTTTGATCTGGCCTGTGATGATCGGCTCAGCCACTTTCGCTGTGATGTATCTCAGCTCGATACGGTGGCAGATTTGGTGGTTGCTGTGACCCGGGACTCGTATCCGACGGGGCCGATCCCGGTGCATTCTCGCTGGCGTCATTTAGAGCTTCAGGGGCAATCTTTGCTCAACCGATTAGGGGACTCTTGGCAGGTGTTGCCCTTGCGCGAGCAGGTGCGCGCCCGGCTTGATTTGGTGATTGTGAGTGTTTTGTTGGATGCGGGGGCGGGGCCTCAGTGGCGATATGTTGATCCGACCAGCGGTCAGGGCTTTCAGCGATCTGAGGGACTTGCGATCGCAAGCTTCAACGCCTTTGCTAATGGGCTTTTTTCCGTTGACCCTGATCAGCCCTGGCGAGTCGATGCAGCAACCCTTCGGCAGCTCAGCCCAGCCCAGTTAGCCCAAGCATTTCAGGTCACGCCAGACAACCCGCTGGTGGGGATAGAGGGTCGGTGCCACCTCTTGCAAGCCCTGGGGACTCAACTCATCGCCCAGCCGATATTTTTTGGTGAATCGAGCCCCCGATTGGGCAATTTAGTGGATTACTTTTTAGCCCAGGCGGCCTCAGGTGAACTGCAAGCCGCTCAGATCTTGAAGACCCTTTTGGTCAGTCTCGGGCAGATTTGGCCGGGGCGCGTTGCGATCGCAGGTGTGAATTTGGGCGACGTTTGGTTCCACGAGGCACTACCTGATACAGGACCAGGCAGTCAGCTTGTCCCTTTTCATAAGCTCTCCCAGTGGCTCACCTATTCTCTACTAGAACCCCTGCAATCACTAGGACTCCGCATTACCGATCAAGCCCAATTAACGGGCCTCGCTGAATATCGAAACGGCGGACTCTGTATCGATTTGGGTTTATTTGTCCCCAAATATTCCCAGATCCTTAGTCAACCCCATCCACCAGATTCGACGGTCATAGTAGAGTGGCGAGCGCTTACGGTGATTGCGCTGGATCACATCGCTGAGCGAGTGCGGCACCAGCTCAATGCGCCCGACCTGACCCTGCCCGAGATCCTGCAAGGCGGCACCTGGGCGGCCGGACGCCGGATCGCCAAACAAAAGCGTCCCGCAGGCACCCCTCCCATCCAACTCCTCAGTGACGGGACTGTTTTTTAGACTCCCTGCTTCCGCTCGGGCAGGCGAGATGCTCGCCCTACGAAACTCTCCGCGTGGGCAATGCCCACCCTACCCATTACTCCCTGCGTCTCCGCGTCTCCCCCTCCCTGCGTTTTTCTACCCCACCCCCCACCTACCCTACCCCCTCACCTTCCCCATTCCCCCACCTCCCCATCTTCCTCTGCTCCCCCATCTCCCCCTGTCCCCCTCTGCTCCCCTTGCCTCTCTAACCTTTCTATCCCCATCCATGACATCTGAAATCCACCTAATCCAGCACCCTCTGATCCAGCACAAGCTCACACTGATGCGTCGTCGCGAGACCGGCACCGCCGAATTTCGAGCTTTGCTCAAAGAAATCAGTCTGTTAATGGGCTATGAGGTCACCCGCGACCTGCCGTTGAGGCAAGAATCCATTGAAACGCCCCTCGCCAAAACGGTTGCACCCGTCCTGGCGGCGGAGAAAAATATGGTGATTGCCGCGATTATGCGCGCTGGTCAGGGGATCTTAGACGGCATTTTAGAACTGGTGCCCACGGCGCGGGTGGGCCACATTGGCCTCTACCGCGATCCGCTTACCCTGGCGGTGATTGAGTATTATTTCAAACTGCCGGAGGATGTTACTGATCGCGATGTGATTGTGGTCGATCCGATGCTGGCCACTGGCAATACAGCCAGTGCGGCGGTCAGTCGATTGAAGCAACTGCGACCCCAGTCAATCCGATTTCTTTGCCTGCTGGCAGCCGCTAAGGGGGTGGCCCAGTTTCATGATCACCATCCCGATGTACCCCTGTACACTGCCGCTATTGATGAGGAACTGGACAGCCACGGCTATATTCGGCCTGGTTTGGGGGATGCGGGGGATCGGCTGTTTGGGACACGGTAGGGGCGAGGTCACCTCGCCCCTACCCAAAATCCACCTCTAGCAGCGACAGATCATCCGATAGCGTCTCATCTTCCATGCGCAAAGATGTGATGTGGGTAACCAGATCATCCAGGGGAGTGGGCTGAGGTGGTTTGGTCAGCAGGTCTATAAACCCGTCTAGACCCAGCAGCCTACTGGCATCCTCTGTGGGTTCGATCGGGACTTCGTAAATGCCATCGCTAAAGATGTAGAGCAGACTGCCTTCGGGGATGGTGCAGCGTTTCCAAACGTAGGTGGTGCCGGGCATCATGCCCACTGGCATGCCGGGGGTTCTCAATTGCTCAACCTGGGGTTGTTGGGTGGCGGTTTCTGAAATCAAAACAGCGGGCGGATGGCCTGCGCTGGCATAGATCAGCTGTCGGGTCGAGCGGTTATAGACGCCGTACCAAATGGTGAAATATTTGTCATTTTGCAGATTCATCTGGAACCGATCGTTAAGCCCTTCTAAGACTGTCTCGGGTCGGTAAAAATTGGTGCCTGGCAGGGATTGCGATCGCAAAATATTTAACACCGATGTAGACAGCAATGCCGCCCCCAGGCCATGGCCCGACACATCGAGCAGATAGATTGCCAGATAGTCAGCATCGAGCCAATAGTAGTCAAAGCAATCACCCCCCAGCTGACGAGACGGCACAAACCTTGACTGAATCGCGACTCCGTCTTTTGTATCCCTGGGCAGCAAGGATTGCACATAGGCCGCTGCCTCGGCCAGCTCATTTTCGAGGCGCTGCTTTTGCTGCTTGAGATCGTTGGTAAGCTGGTGGAGCCGAATGCCAGACTTAACCCTGGCCCGCAGCTCGGCCATGTCAATGGGCTTCATCAACAGATCGTCAGCACCCGACTCCAGCGCCTCGACCCGATTGGCCGTCTCAGCATGCCCCGTGATCAACAAGAAAAAAGTGGTCGAGAGGCGAGGATGGGCCTTCATCTGCCGACAAATCTCTAGCCCATCCAGGTCGCCTGGTAGTCGCCAGTCACAAAGCACGACGGGGGGTTCTAGCGCTTCAGCCTGTTGTAAGCCTGCTTGGGCGTTGTTGGTGACCACTACTTGATATCCCTGCTTTTGCAACATCCGCTGCAAAATGTTTCCAATGATGGGATCATCGTCAATCACCAGGATATCGGTCATAGGAATTTAGCAACCTCAAAAATCGTAGACAGTCCGAGCCGGTGACTCCTCGGGTGGGGCGGGCACCATCATTGTCAGGCGACTCGAGAGGGAGTGATTCCACAAATCCGTAAAGTCTTTCACATAATACGGCCAGGGGTCCGGGATCTCCGGTAATTCATAATCCTCAGGATCGAACAAATGCAATCGATCAATCGATTCGCCCTCCTTAGGTTCTAAGACGTTGGCACGGTAGCTTCCGGTTTCATCAATGGCCGAAAAACAACATACTTGGTAATAGTTTTCGCCGGAGAGATCGCGGTACTGCATCAGGGTATAGATATCCACAGGCCGCACTGGGAAGGGCATCTCTAGGGTGATTTTTTGCTGGGCTGGCAGCAAGGATAGGCGGACACTGCTGCGTACGCCGTAGTAGCCCACCTGGTCAGACTGGAGCGGATACTTGCGATGGCGAGGCTGCACATAGTTGAGTAAAAAAGTTGCCGTATCCATATTGGCTTCGGTGTAGGCCCCCACCAGACTGAGATGCACGTCGTAGGCTGGGATGCCGCTGATATTGAAGACGTCTAAAACTAAACCTGAGTCTGCCTCAGCCACCCGCAGATCCCAGTAGAGATGGGGCAGTGTCGTTACCCGCAACTGTCGCTCCAGCACGCCGCGATAGTAATCACCCTCCTGCTGGAGCTGCTTTAGATTTCTCATCGTCAACCAGGCATAGGCCCCCGTCAGAGTGACAAGCAGTAAATTCGTAATAATTAAAAGGGAACCCATCTTGCAAATATCGTCTTGTGACAACTTAAACCTCGTCCACATCCAGATGCCAGTTGCACCGGTCTTTTACCTTTGGGGAAAACTCGAGTAACCGGATGTGGTTTAGCTACAAATTATTGCAGTGGCCGTAATTCTTATTCTCTCTCTTCATAAGCTGAATTGGGATGGCGATTGTAGCGATTTTCTCAAAAGTAGAGGCGCAGATTTGCCATCCTTGACGTGAGCTCTCTAACGGTAGCGCCATGATTAACGAGGCACAGCAAGTCATCAGCCAGACTTCAGACAGTCAGACTTCAGACAGTCAGACTCCAGACAGTTTTCAATGCGATCTGCCCACCAGCTGCGTACTGCCGGTCCTAAAATCACCGACTGACTACCAGGCCTATCGGATTAGTCCAGAGGATACCAATCGGCTTGCGATTATCTTTGACCCTAAAATTGCCAATATGTCTCTAACGTATTGTGTCGAAATTTTTGATGTCGGGGGCAAAACCCCGGCCAACCGTCACCAGATTGCGGTAGAGATGTTTTTTATCCTCAAAGGTGAGGGGCGCGCTATCTGTGACGGTAAAGCAGTATCTATCAAAGCGGGGGACAGTGTGCTGGTGCCGCCCCACGGTATCCATATTCTTGAAAATACGGGTAGCAGCCGCCTCTATGCCCTAACTATTATGGTGCCTAACGAAGACTTTGCCGAGTTGATTCGCAGTGGGATACCGGTTGAGTTAGATGCCGAAGACATGGCTGTCCTGGGACGGCGGGATTTGATGGCCCGAGGTAGGAGAGAGTCCTAATAGATTAGGAGACACCCCTACTAATATAAGGGCTGACATGGGCTATAGCCATGTCAGCCCCTTTTAGACTTAGCTGCTTTAAGCTTGAGCATAGCCAACCTACTGGCTAATCTCCAGCGTGAAAGGGTGGCTTGCGCCGTTGCGATCGCCCACGTAAATCTTGTAAAGCCCCTGGTTTAGAACACCGGGCGACTGGATGATGCCGCCGTCAAAGTCATGGGCCAGGACACATTCACTAAAACCATTTGGCCCGGTAATAAACAAGGTGTAGTCTCCCGTGCTGCTCACTTCGATATTGAGAGAAGCAAAGGACTCAGTCACCCGCAGCTGCTGATTGGGGTTGGCTGCAATATTGCCACAGCTAGAAGATTGCCCACCACCACTATTGCCAGTCACCTGGATCGGGGCATTCAAAGGGGTTTGGGCTGCTGCTTGGGCATATACTGGCGCACCCAGCAGTGCTAAAACAGGGAGAGCTAACCAGACAGGGAAACGGTTCATACGTTTTTCACTCCGCTTCGGATACTAAATTACACACACGTTTTGTATACCCAAATACTAACCCCTTGGACAACTCGCCTCTGGTAAGGTTTGTGACAGTTCTGGCAGTGGGTTGAGGGGGGTTAGCTTAGAGCGTTTTGAGTAGAGAATTGCAGGAACTCACTAAAAACCCTCATCAGTCTGAACCAACGAATCCATAATAATCTGTCTCAAATTGTCCAGAGGATGTTAAAACAAGGGCAACCTGGCTCTCACTCAGCCGCTTTTGGCAGCGGTTTGTTTGGCAGCTTGATCCTATTGTGCTAATCCATCAGGTGACTACGCATGGTTCAGTCCACAACATCACCCCAGAGCGATCCCCTCGAGACGATTGATGTTGTCCCTGCCCCGACTGCGTCAGATCGTCCCCTGTTGCGGCGACGATTAGGCGCTTGGCTGGCTGAGGCGGGGGTGTTGATGGCCAGCGGTCTATTGCCCTTTGGTTTGGGGACGGTACTGGTTGATCGGGGCCCCCAAGTTGCCTTAAATCCTGCCCTCCAGGTTACCCAAACGGCTCTGGCTAAAAGTATTGGACGACCGCGTCACCAGTTGCGTAGTACGGTCTCACCCGTGACCAATCTGCTGTGGACGGGGGCTGGGGTCGTGCCGATTGCGATCGCAATCAGCCAGTTTTATGCTTTGACCCGCACTGGCCAAACCGGGCCCAAACGCTGGCTCGGTCTACGGGTGGTCTCATTTAATGCCACCGGGCTAACCCAGCGGCAGCTTTTAATCCGCGAAGGCAGCCGCTGGGGTTTACCCCTGGGGGCTACCGTGGGCCTGATTTTTTTGAGCGGGGCACAGCTACCGGGCGTATGGCTGCCAGGGCTGCTTGGCCTCAGTTTCCTGGCTGAGGGCGCAACGGCTCGCCTCAATAAAGATCGACGAGCCTGGCACGATCGGCTAGCAGGTACTCGCATTGTGGGCACTGGCAACAATGATGTTGCCCTCACCTACCACGTTCCCCCAGAGGATATCTTTGAGCCAGCACCGGCATCGGAGCCCTCCCAAATCCCTACCCTGAACGGAGTAGAAGAGGCTGAGCTAGAGAATGATTTTCTAAACGCTCCAAAGGCCCCGGCCCTCGAGGGGGGCAATTTGTTGTTTAGCGAACAAGAAGGGGGGCTCACCTCGATTGTGTTGGTACCCCGCAGGTCTAATCTGCCAGTCAGGTTACCCCGATGGCAACCGCCTCGCTTTGACATCAATCGAGTTGCCCTAGGGGGGAGCTTACTGTTGTTGCTCGGGGCCGGAGTCGGCACCCAGTTATACACCCAACAGCAGCTCAACCAGCGCAGCCAGGTTAGTCAATCGAATGAGCTGTTTTTGTCTTTGGTGCAAACCCTGATCGACGCCCCAGCAGATTCTCCCAAACAGCGCACGGCTATTCTGGCCCTCGCCCAGCTGCAAGATCCGCGCACGATTGAGTACTTTACAGATCTGCTGGCCCAGGCCAACGACCCCACTGTGCTCTCAACGTTGCAACAGGCCTTGGTCAGCCAGGGGCTAGACAGTTTACCCGCCTTACAAACCCTGAGCCAAACCCTCCGCAGTAATTTGGAGATGGCTGCTAGTGATACTGAGCAGACCAAACTACGACAGCGTCAGCAGACCGTAAAGCGTACCATTGCCCAGTTACTCACCCTGCACGAAGGCGACCTAGCCGGACAAAGTTTAGACAAGGTAGATTTAAGCCACCACCTAGACGATCCTTCTTTTCGCTTTAGCTTGGCTCGGCTAGATGCGGCGGGCACCCAATGGCGTAGTGCGGCCCTAGTGCAAGCCAATCTGCAGGGCACCACTTTTTTTACCCCCGGTGTGGACCAACAGCCTGGGACCTATGATGACCTCATTAGTGACTTGAGAGACGCTGATCTCAGGCAAGCCAATCTCAGCCAGTCTAATTTACAGGCAGCACAGCTGCAGCGAGCGAAATTAGTCAGCGCTAACCTCAGCCAGAGCATCCTCACCCTGGCGGATTTGAATCAAGGCATTTTGACCAATGCCCGACTGATCGAGGCTGATTTGTCAGCGGCCATCTTGTCAGAAAGCAATTTTGTTGGGGCCGATCTGACCCGCGCAAATTTTGAGAAAGCGAATCTGGTGAATGCCCAGCTCAATCGCATTGAGGCTGCCGAAACCCAATGGCAAGCCGCTCAACTGACGAATACTCAGTGGCTGGACGCCGATGTCAATGATGCTGATTTTTCGGACGCTCATTTGCAGCAGGCCAATTTTCAGGGCAGCTCGCTCAAGGGAGCTGATTTCTCTAACGCCCAATTACAAAATGCTAGATTTCGTAACGCTGACCTGAGTGATGTCACCTTAACCGGTGCCAATCTGGATGGGGTTGATTTTCAAGGGGCTCGTTTACGCGGCCGGGGGCTCTTCCAACGGGACAGTTTTATCAGCATTACCCCCCACGATGAAGAGACGAGCGGTCTCAAGGGGGTTGATTTTAGTCGCAGTGTCAACCTTGACCCACAGCAGCTAACTTATATTTGTAGCCAGGGCGGGGTGCATCCAAGCTGTCAAGGCTTTCGGTAGATAAGGGGCTGGCTTGAGCTGGAAAGTTTTGGCTGGGTTAGGAGATAGGAGTTGGGGTTAGGGTATGCAGCGCACTCGTCTTAGCATGTTGGTTAACCAAACCGGGCAGCGGCTGAGTCAGTGGGTCTTTAACCCTTGGCGGCGGCTCTCATTGGTGGCGATCAGCTTATTATTCGGGAATTTTTTTGGCAGTGCGATCGCAGCCACCGCCGGACAGGCTGCTAAATGGGATATCATCATCGCGGCCCTATTGCTGGCGATAGTTGAGCTGATCAGTTGGCTATTTTATCGAGGTCGCTCGGCTGAGATGGTGCAACGCCCCATTGTCACTGACTTACTCCATGCTTTTAAACTGGGGATGACCTATAGCCTGTTTGTAGAGGCGTTTAAGTTGGGCAGTTAGACGCTTGGGCAGTTAGACGCTTGGGCTGGTGGGGAAGTGGGGTATATAACCAATATTTTCACCGAGCGCAGCGTCCCCACTAAGCGCAGCGTCCCCACCAAGGCAAGACGACTTATTAAACTTGACAAGCTTTAACTAAGTCCTGCGCTCGCTGGCGAATGGTTGACCAGTTTTGGGTTTCGATGTCGGCTCTGGGAAATAACGCACTGGAGAGGCCGACTGCGATCGCACCCGCTTTTAGTAAATCAGGGGCTGTGGTGAGATTAACCCCCCCCGTTGGAATCACGGAAATGTGCCCAAGAGGGCCTTGTAAGCTGCGGATATAGGCGGTACCCCCTAGGTTACTGATGGGAAACACCTTGACTGCGGCAGCTCCGGCTTGCCAGGCGTTGACGATTTCAGTGGGGGTCATGGCTCCGGGGATAAAAGGCACCCCTTTCTCCGTCGCCAAAGTCAACATTTTTATCGAGGTGTAGGGGCTAAAGGCAAACTGGGCTCCGGCTGTGATCGCGATCTCCAGTGCTTGCACCGAAAGCACAGTCCCGACCCCAACAGTACAGTGGGGCAAAGCCTGCTGGATCTGTTGCAACAATCGGACCGGCTGTGGGCTATTCCAGGTGATTTCAAGCAGATGGATGCCGCCATCGGCTGCGGACTGGGCCATATGTATTCCCGCCTCAAGCGTTGATGCCCGAATCACGGCAATCAGCCGATGTTGGCACAAACAGTCACGCCAGCGCTCTCTCCAGGACGATGGCTTAGATGACGATGGCAACCCTTGCGAATTTGTAATCATGCCTCGTGTTAGATGAATTGAGGGCAATTAGCCAGGATTCGCATCATACCAACTTGCTGAAAGAGCATTGTCTACCTAACAAAAAGGCCGAGGGAAACCCCTCGGCCTTTAAGCAGATAAACGCTAGAAATGTCTAAGCACCAGAAATGTATGCGAACTATCGACTAGCGCAGCCCAGGCCACAAATGCCTTAGACTACGAACGTCTTGGACTACGCATGCCTTAGACGATGCTGGCCATTTTCACATCGTTAGAAGCCAGCAGCAGCTGCAGCTCGTCTGAATCCACCGTTTCTTTTTCAACCAGCATGTCAGCTAGCTGATCCAGCACATGGCGGTTGTCATTCAGCACCTGCTTGGCCCGAGTATAGGCCTGGTCTACCAGCTGACGCACTTCGGAGTCGATGGTGGCTGC
>JBCCRZ010000083.1:0-14047 GCA_039200855.1 Cyanobacteria bacterium P01_D01_bin.44
GACCTCTCAAGATCAGTACGACTTGCTGGTGTCTCAGGTCGGGGCAAAAGAATCGATGTTGCAAGGAGCCGAGGCTAAGCTGGCTCGCTTACAGGCTAAGGTGGTGAGCGACCAGGCCCAGGCCGATCGGGCGCAAGCTCAGGTGGGGACCGCGTCCGCGTTTGAGAGTTACACCCAGATTACTTCTCCGATCAGCGGCATCGTTCAAGAGAGAATGGCTGACCCAGGCGTGGTGGTCCAGCCCGGCATGGGCATTTTCAAGATTGGGGACTACCAGCGGGTGCGGGTGCGGGCCAATGTGGCCCAGCAAGATGCCAATCGCATTCAGATTGGCACGCCCATTTTGGCCAAAGTCCCCGGTGCAGACTCAGGGGTGATTCGCGGGGAAATCACCAGCATTTTTCCCCAGACCGATCTGACCACGCGCACGGTGACGGTCGAAGCAGTGGTCGATAACCCTGACCAGCAACTGCTCTCGGGCCAGTTTGTCGATATGGAAATTATCACCCAGCGACGGAGCGATGCCCTGGCAATTCCGCAAAAGGCACTGGTGGAGTTTAATGGCGAACCTGCCGTTTGGGTCGTGAATGGTGAAACGGCCCAGCGGCGGCGAGTAACAACTGGCTTGACGAGTCGCGATCGCATCGAAATCACCGAAGGCTTAGAAGTGGGTGATCAGGTGATTACCTCTGGCCACAGTCGTCTGATGAATGATAGTGCGATCACCATTGTTGATGCGCTGGGTAACGCAGCAGAGGGCTTTACTAGCACTGAGGCGAGCAATCTTGAGATCACACTGGTCAACCCGGATACCGTGAAATCCGGTAAAGCTGAACTCACCGTTGCCCTCAAGCATGTCGAGACAGGTGAACCGCTTGCGATCGCCCCTGACAACTTAGCCGTCGCCATCACCATGCCGATGAAAAACATGGCCCCCATGACCGCCAAGGCTGATCTTGAGCCCGCTGACAACCCCGGCGAGTTTAAGATCAACACTTTTTTAGGCATGAAAGGCGACTGGGTGCTAGAAGCCACTGTCGCCGATGCCGAAAATGCTGGCAAAGCCCGTCTCAACCTGGCAGTTAAATAGCCAGTGCAACAGTTTTCGCTCCCCTCTCACACGTTCTATTACCTCGGAAAGATCTATGAAAAAATGGTTACTCCTTCTCATTGCGGTCAGCGTTATCGTAACTGGCTGTGCTACCGCATCCGATACAGATACGGCTACCTCTACGGAGGAAACACCTGACGTAGCCGAGACTACCCCCACCGATGAAGCCACTATGCCCGAAATGGAAGGCATGGAAACCAATGAAGGTAATATTGAAATCACCCTGGTTAGCCCAGAAGACGCTGTGCCGATGGGGGATGCAGAACTCATCGTTGCTGTCAAAGACGCTGCCACGGGTGAACCTGTGACCACTGAAAACTTGGTAGTTGACATCTACATGCCCATGGATGGGATGGAGCCTATGTTGACAGAGGCAGAAGTCTCTCCTGAGGCTGAACCGGGTCAATATAAGGTCAGTACCTATCTGGGGATGGGGGGGACCTGGGTCAGTAACGTGACTGTGGACGAAGGCGAGCAGCGGGGCAAAGCCCATTTTATGTTTGAGGCGCAATAGGTTATGAGCTAGACCTCATCCCCCAGCCCCTTCTCCCAAACTTGGGAGAAGGGGGGCCAGAGCTTGATTAAGCAAGGTTTTTATCCATTGTAAATATTCTCTCATCTAGAAGGAAATCACTCATTTCAAAGTCCTTCTCCCCTAGGGAGCGGGATTTAGGGTGAGGGCAAATTCAAAGTCGCCAAATACAAATCTCATCACGTCTCCATGAAAGAGTTCTTCACCCGCTGGTCGATTAAAAATCCGGTTGTTGTCGCGGCTATCTATATCGCTGTCGTTATGCTGTCTCTGCTGACGTTGGTGCTGCTGCCTGTGCGGATGATGCCCTACGTCGAGAGCCCCCTGGTCTCAATTGTGACGATGGCTCCAGGGTCGTCGCCCGCCGAGGTCGAAACCTACATCAGCAAGCCGATTGAGCAGCGGCTCAGCGTCCTGGACGGGGTGCGGTTTATTCGCTCTAGCTCGCAGCAAGATAGCTCTCTGGTGACGATTCAGTTTGCCTGGGGGGGCGATGTTGACAAAGCTGTGCAGTCGGTCCAAAGCGTGATGACCGCTGCCGAGGGGGATCTTCAGCTGGATGGCATCAATTCTCGCACCTATTGGGTACTGCCCATTGACCCGCTCAATAGACCGGTGTTAACCCTGGCGTTAAAAGGAGATGGCTGGGATCCCATTCAGCTGAGAGAGTTTGCTGACAATACCCTGGTGGATCGCCTCACCCAGGTTGAAGATGTGCAAGCCGTGTCTATCTTTGGAGGCTATCGCCGCCAGCTTCAGGTGGTTGTAGACCGTCAGCAGCTGGCGGCCTATGGCCTCTCAATTTTGCAGGTGCGCGATGCCATTGATGCCAACAACGTCAGCCAGGGGGCGGGGGTGCTCACCCAGGGCGACAGCGAGATCTTAGTCCGCACCGATGAGCGAACGCTGAATGCGGCGGCGGTGATGGATTACCCAGTGTTAGAGCGTGATGGGCGGGTGGTGTATGTGCGCGATGTCGCCACCGTTAAAGATACCTACGAAGAGCGGCGTAGTGGCTATCGCTACAACGGGGAGTCAGCTCTGGCGGTGAATATTATCCAAAAACCTGACTCCAGCTCGCCCAAAGTGATTGAACAGGTGAGAGAAACGCTGGAAGCTATCCAGGCAGAATATCCGGGTCTGGAGTTTCAAGAAGCCTACGACAACTCGTACCTGGTCAATCTGATTCTCAGCAGCACCTTTCGGGAACTGCTCGTGAGTGTGGTGCTGGCAGGTTTCGTGATTCTGATCTTCCTGGAGGATTTTCGTGCCACAGCGATTATCATGATTTCCATTCCCACCAGTCTGGCGCTCTCGACACTGCCGTTTATCCCCATCGGCATGTCGCTCAACTCCTCGACGCTGATTGGCATGATGATGGCCATTGGTAAGCTGGTGGATGACTCGATCATTGTGCTCGACTCGATTGATCAAAAGCTGCGGCAGGGGTTGATGCCCATCCAGGCAGCGATTAAAGGCACCGGAGAGGTGTTTTTAGCCAGCGCCGCCGCCAGCTGTGTGATGATTGCGGCCCTATTGCCCACCATCCTGGCGGGGGGGCTGACTGGGCTCATGTTTGTGGGGATTGTCTGGCCGATGGTGTTTGCCTTTGTGGCCTCCCTGCTGGTGTCGATTACCCTGATTCCGATCATTGCGGCCTTTACGCTGAAGCCAACCCCGGCTGCTCCCCGGCGTCGCACCTGGCTGCAAACCCTGCTAACGCCCGTCAGATATGGCTTTCGACAGCTAGAGCGAGGCTATGCATGGTTGCTCGATCGCTGCCTCAAAAATCGGGAGATTACACTAGCCGTTGCAGCGGCTTCGGTGGTGCTGGCGGCTTCTTTATATAGCTTTATCCCCCAAGAGATGATGCCCCTGGGGGACTCAGGCCAATTTGTGGCCACCTTAGAGATGGAGGCAGGCAGTTCATTTGCCGCCACCGATGCCGCTGCTGCCCAGTTCGAGCAGATTGTTTTACAACAGCCCGAGGTGGAGAAAGTGTCTGCTCAGGTGGGTTTTGAGCTGACTCGCAACAGCACCTACTTCACTGGCTACAGCATGGGCGGGGTGAATACGGCCTCGATGACGGTGACCATTACCCCCCTGACCGAGCGGCAGCGGGACATCTGGGAAATCATGGATGGCATTGAAGCGGAAGCCAGGCAGACCATTCCCGGCATTCGTCGCCTGGCGCTTAAGGAGATGGGGGTGGATGTGATGGCCACCTCTGCGGCCCCGATCCAGCTGGCCGTTTATGGGGATGACCTGGATGTGCTCCATCGCCTGGCCGAAGGGGTGCAACAAATCGCCGAAGCTAATCCTGACATTGTCATGACCCATACCAGCTCAGCCCTCTCTCAGCCAGAGTATCAGCTCAAGATCGACCGCCGCCGTGCCCAGGAGCTGGGGCTGGATATTCAAGCGGTCTCGCAGCAGGCTTACTATGCCCTGAACGGAGGGTTTACCCGTCGGTACTACAATCGCCCTAACCTGCGACAAAATTCCATCCTGGTACGTTATGACGAGACCGATCGCGGCACGGTGCAAGATCTCTCGGATACCTACATCACAACTCGCACAGGTCAGCAAGTGCCCCTGAGCACGGTGGCCACGCTGGAGCGACAGCAAGGGCCTACCCTGATCGAGCATGTCAACGGCAAACGGGTGGTCTATGTAAATGGCTACTACCGTAAAAATGGCCCTGCTTCGATGGATCTGTCGATGGCGATCGCAATGCAGGCGGGTGAAGAACTCGACTTCCCGCCCGGTTACGGCATTGACTCGATGGGGGATATGACCGACATGATGATTGAGTTTGCGCGGCTGTTAAAGGGGCTGCTGGTGTCGCTGGTGCTGATTTATCTGATTTTGGTGATCCAATTTGGCTCGTTTGTGCAGCCGCTGGTGATGATGCTGTCAGTGCCCTTGCAGCTGGTTGGCGTGTTTGGGGCGTTGCTGCTGGCGAATCAAACTCTCTCCACCGTATCGATTTTGGGCATTGTGATCCTCTCTGGGGTGTCGCTATCGGCGGCGATTTTGCTGCTTGAGCTGATCTTGGCAAAGCGAGCACAGGGGATGCCGCGTGCGATCGCAATGCGACAGGCAGGTCCGGTCCGACTTAAAGCCATTGTCATGACTACCCTGACCACCCTGATTGTGATTGTGCGACTGGCCTTCTTCCCCGAAACCGGTATGGATGCTTATTCACCGATTGCTACCGTCATTCTGGGGGGACTGGTGATTTCTACGCTGCTAACGCTGGTGGTAGTACCGGTTGTCTATTCCTTTGTTGATGATGCTGCGGAGTTCTTCAACCGGCTGCGGCGACGAGCAAAGAAGGCTCAACTAACTCAGATGAAACTGCCCTAACTAATCCGGGAGTGACTCAACATCAATGCCTTCTAAATAGCTTACTTACCATCACACCTGATCACAATCCTATTGAGAGGTCACCATGCTGAAGCTTTCTTACCCATCTCCGCCTACTCAACTTTGTCAACTCAATGCCGTCAATTTTATTGATACAGTGCTCTCTAAGCTAAGCGCAGATAAAGCAGAATTACGCCTGCTATTTCTAGCTATAGACTCAGACACGTTGCTAAATCAAGTCGCCACATTACTAAACCCCATCCATCTTGACTTTAGCCTTCGAACCCACGACCTCATCACTGATTTTCAGACAATTGGCTTGCTGGGGGCGCATCCAGAGACGAGCCATTTTCAAGTGTCGGAAGCGGATCTTTCACAAACCTGGCAGCACATCCTCAAACTACATGACCAGTTATCAGAAACATCGGTAACAGGGCTGATTATGGCCTCCCTGACCAAAATTCAAGACCTCATCAGAGAAACCATAGACATTGAGACCCTTGGCCTTCGTTCATGGCCTCTAAAACCCGAAACCATCAGTGCGATCTCCTTTGCTAAATCACAACCGCGTCCAATTCTTCAAGGGCTCAATATTCCTATAGGATAGGGCATCTGCGACAGCCTGTTCCCTAGGCTTCATCATCGGGAAAGCTTAAGCTAGCGCCCAGTGAGTAAATCCTGAACCATGCTAGATAGCCTTCCCCATCAGCACTCATCTCTTCAACTCGGTATCCTAAATCGACTCAAAGTTGGGCAAAGAGTTAGCTTAGGGTTCACGATGGCGCTGGGCATCGCCTTTACGGGAGCCGTCACCGGTATTGTGATTGGTGAACACTACGAACGTCGGTCTAGAGACGCCTTAGAGTACTCAATGGCCCAAAGTAAGCTTGTCTTTAGGGCGAAGGCAGGCATCCATGATGCTAGCATCCATCAACGGGAGCTGGCCTATCTGGTTGACAAGCCAGAGGCGCTGACAAACTCTATCGCAGGATTTAGGAAAAAGGCTCAAAGCTTTGAGCAGGCCTTTGCTAACCTCCAAGCTGCTTACGAAAACGTAGATGACAAACATCAACACATGTCAGCAGAATTGGAAGTCTATCGCCTCCTGGTAGATGAGTATACCAGCTTTGCCCAGCCATATTTTCGTAATGTTGAGCAGTTATTGCAGCAAATTGAGTCGTTAGATCTAGCCTCAGATGAGTCTGGTGACCAGGAGATTGCCCAAACGCTATTACTCGAGGCAGGCACTGATCCATCGTTAATGGGTGTGCATAAATTTGCCAGTGTTTTACAGGATTTGGCCGATGTCATTGATGCTGAGATGGTAGCCGCGACGAATGCCCTAACAACTACGGCCACCCTCCGGCGCAATATTATCCTCACCAGCCTGATGATTGCTGTTGCGATCGCAGGTGCATTAGTCTTTACAATTAGTCGCTCCATTGTACGTCCGCTCCAATCCGTTGAGAAAGTCGCCAAAGAAGTCACCGAACAAGACAGATTTGACCTCCAAGCCTCAGTCACCACCACTGATGAAGTCGGCACCTTGGCTATCGCGCTCAACCAGCTAATACTGCGGGTTAAATCACTGTTAAAAGAAAAAGAAGTTCGAGCGCAAGAACTGGAGCAAGCAAACCAGAAGCTAGTCTCCACGCAAAAGCAAATGATCGTCCAGGAAAAGCTGGCGTCGCTGGGTTCGCTGACCGCAGGCATTGCCCATGAAATCAAAAACCCACTCAACTTTGTCAATAATTTTGCTGAACTCTCCGTAGACCTCACTGACGAACTCACCGAAGAACTAAAGGCTCGTCAAGCACAGCTAGACCCCGAATTTGTCGAGGAGATAACTGACATCATCGATACCCTCAACACTAACGTTGGTAAAATCGCGCACCACGGTAAACGAGCTGACAGAATTGTGGGTAATATGCTGATGCATTCGCGAAGTGGCAAGAGCGAGTGGGCGGAGATCGATATCAATGATCTAGTAGCAGAAGCCATTAACCTGGCTTATCACGGGATACGCGCCAAGCAATCAGCCTTTAACCTGGCGTTTGACAATGATTACGACGATAGCATCGGTACTATCAGGGCCTGCCCTCAAGATCTAAACCGTGTCTTTCTAAATATTGCCAACAATGCCTGCTATGCAATCTACCAACGGCAGATTGCCGAAGGTAGCAACTTTATGCCATTGCTCAAGGTTCGCACCCGCGACCAGGTCAACCAGGTTGAAATTCGCATTCGAGATAATGGCACTGGCATGACACCCGAAGTACGAGATCAGATCTTTGACCAGTTCTTTACCACCAAGCCCACGGGCGAAGGCACGGGACTCGGGCTATCGCTAAGCTACGGCATCATCGTTGAACAGCACCAGGGCAACATAAACGTGGAATCTGAGTTGGGTATCTACACAGAGTTCATCATCACCTTACCCAAATAAATTTCACGTCGCTAATGCGTTGATGCGCACGCTCCTCAAATTGCTGAGAAACTGATATGACCCAAACGATCCATGTTCTAGTTGTAGATGATGAAGCCGATGTCGAATTGCTGTTTCGGCAAAGGTTTCGTCGAGAAATCAAAGCTCAGAAAATTGACTTTCACTTTGCCTTGTCTGCTATCGAAGCGCTGAATTACTTAGAGTCACCACCAGCACTTACAGGGGTCACTCTCATCCTCTCAGATATCAACATGCCTGGCATGAATGGTCTGGAGCTACTGCGGGTGATTAAAGAAAAATATCCTGAGCTAGCTGTTTTTATGGTAACCGCCTATGGCGATGAGCAAAACCAAAAAACGGCTCGAAAGTACGGTGCCAGTGGTTTCATCAACAAACCTGTTGATTTTAGCCAGCTTAAGCAAGATATTTTGAGTCTCGTTAGCCATAATCCTGTCTATCACTAAAGGCCCAGATCGTGACCTACCACATTTTAGTCGTCGATGACGAACCCGACGTTGAAGCACTGATCTCTCAAAAGTTTCGGCGTGAAATCCGTCAGGGTAAGTATAGGTTAACATTTGCCCACAACGGTGCAAAAGCCTATCAACAGGTTGCTGAAACCCCAGGCATTGATATAGTGCTAACCGACATCAATATGCCGGTGATGGATGGCCTCGCATTGCTCAAAAAGCTCAATGCGCTGGAGCAACCTCCAAAAACAGTGGTAGTCTCCGCCTACAGCGAGATAGATAATATCCGAACCGCGATGAACAATGGGGCTTTTGACTTTCTCACCAAGCCAATCAACTTCCAGGACCTGGCCATTACCCTAGAAAAAACGCTCAAAGCCGTTGTTGAGGCTAAAGCGAATCAAGAGCGTCTCAAGCAGGCCCAGGTACAGCTTGTTCAAAGTGAAAAAATGTCATCGTTAGGCCAAATGGTGGCAGGGGTAGCCCACGAAATTAACAACCCTGTTAATTTTATCTACGGCAATCTTCAACCTGCTAGAAGCTATGTCCAAGATTTAATGGGTCTAATAGATCTATATCAGGCACAGTACCCCCAGCCATCGTCTGAGATCCAGAACTATATCGAAGAAATCGACCTAGCCTTTTTACAAGCAGACCTGGCTAAGCTGTTTGATTCTTTAGAGCTGGGAACCAGCCGCATCCGTGAACTGGTAAACTCTTTGAGGAACTTTTCTCGTCTCGACGAAGCTGAGAAAAAAGCAGTGGATATCCATGAGGGCATCGAAAGTACGCTTTTAATCTTAAACAACCGACTAAAGGCGACATCTGAGCGTCCTGAAATTCAAATTACCCGAACGTATGGGCAAGTACCTGATGTAGAATGCTACCCCAGCCAGCTTAATCAGGTTGTCATGAATATCCTGGCCAATGCCATTGATACTCTAGAAGAGCAGAACCACGGTCGATCATTTGAGGACATCCAAGCCAACCCAAATACTATCGAAATTTGCACCGATGTCATTGACAGTAACTGGTTAACCATTGCGATCTCAGATAATGGTCCCGGTATAGGTGAGGAGACTATCGCCAAACTATTCGATCCATTTTTTACAACCAAGCCTATCGGTAAAGGGACCGGATTAGGTCTGGCGATTAGCTATCAAATTATCGTCGAGAAACATGGTGGCAAATTATCTTGCGATTCGGCCCCTGGCAAAGGCACCAAATTTGTCATTGAGCTCCCCCTTCGATAGTAAAACTATACTGAGGCTCGCCTGCTGACTTGCCTTAGAGCTGCTTAACCCTGCTGTGCACGATGTCCTAAAATTTGATGCCGGGCTAGAAAAAGCACCAGCGGTGGAATAATCAACCACTGCACCAGCGGTAATCCACTGATGCCGAGTCCCGGGACATTGAAGCCTAGCGTTCCATACAGATGGGCAATGCGAGTTCGATAAATTTCGGAAAAGAAGGTATAGAACCACCCGAAGGCCACAAACCAGAGAACGAGTTTTGAGGTGGGATAAACTATCCAGCGTCGTGAGCGCAAAATCATGCTCACAACTAAGCTACATCCCACTGTAATCACCGCGTCGCCAAAGGTGCAGTGAGTAAGCGCCCAAACCTTGCCTGCCAGGGTGGGCGCATCATAAAAGTCATAAAAGGGAGCTTGCCACACTTCGTAGACGAAGTGGAGTAAAAAGGCGAACAAAAACAGATTGAATTCAGGTAAAGCGAGGATGCGATCGCACCATCGCCAACGCAACGATCGCTGCTGGGTGTGCGTCTGGGACGAGTAATTTTCAACCATGTCCTACCGAAACACTCACTCCTGAGAAGTTGCTTTTGGTGTCAGGGTGATAATCCCGCCAGCTATCCCCAGTGCGCTTGCTAACACGCCTCCCATTCCCAAAAACAGGTTCAAAATGGAGGCCACCAGAATAGTTGTTCCAAGAGAACGTCGATATTGAGGCGCGAAATAAAGCATGATCGCACTGACAATCACAATCGCGCCAGCAAGCAATCCAACCCAGGGCCACCAGAGCCCAAACTGGCCCATCATACCGCGTCCCCACATCATGTGGCCCATACCCCGGCCGTCGTGAATAGGCATACGGCCAAACCCGCCGTACATCATGCGACCTGAGGTGAGCATCCACAACCCGCCTAACAAAGATAGAATGAAAGCGATTAAAGATCGTTGAGTCATGATTTTATTCTCCCTTTCTACAGATTTAGAGTGATCGAGCCTAAAGTTTGACTCGACGTAACAACATGGCATTGATAGACACCACAACTGTTGAGATGCTCATGAGGATTGCGCCGACGGCAGGTGTAAGCAGGATGCCCAGTGGATAAGCAACCCCAGCTGCCAACGGAATGCCGATGACGTTATAGCCCGTGGCCCAAAACAGATTTTGGAGCATTTTGTTGTAGGTTGCTTTGGCCAGCTTCAGGGCATAGGTGGCATCCAAAGGGTCACTCTTGATCAGCACCAGATCAGCGGATTCAATCGCGACGTGGGTGCCCGCCCCAATGGCGAGGGCCAAATTGGCTTCCAATAGAGCAGGGGCATCGTTGATGCCGTCGCCGACAAAGGCAACAGACTGTTCTGACTTGAGTTTACGAATCAGAGACGCCTTATCTTGGGGCAAGACTCGGGCATAGTAGCGATCAATCCCCAGTTCATCGGCAACCGTTTTAGCAACCGCCTCGGCATCCCCGGTGATCATCACGATCTGTAGGCCCATTTTCTGTAACTGATCCACCGCTTGACGGGCCTGGCCTCGAACCTTATCGGCCAGGCCAAACAGGGCAATCAGTCGGGTTTCGTCCATCAGTGCGATCGCACTTTCCCCTTGCTGTTCGATCGTCATCAGCGCCATCTTCAACGTGGGCGCTACCGACAGGCCCAACTCTTGTGCCCACTCGGGCCTGCCCACCCGATAACGCTGGCCATTGACAATTCCGTCTACCCCCTTCCCGGCCACCGCCTGGAAGTCATTACCGCTGGGCAGGGTGAGCTGCCTGGATTCTGCCTCTTGCACAATCGCTGCGGCCAGGGGATGCTCTGAGAAGGTTTCTAGGGCAGTTGCGATCGCCAGTGCATCATTTTCACTCACGTTGTCAGTAAAAATGTGACGAACCCCAAATTCTCCCTCGGTCAAAGTACCTGTTTTATCAAAGGCGATGGCACGAATCTGGCGAGCCCGTTCAAATGCCTCGCGGTTGCGAACCAAAATGCCATGTCTGGCTGAGAGGGAAGTGCCGTTGACAATCACCAGGGGAATTGCCAGGCCCAGGGCGTGGGGACAGGTGATCACGAGCACCGTCACCGCTCGATTAATGGCAAAGGTTAAGGCTGGACCGACGGAGAGCCAGACCACAAAGGTCAACGCCCCGACGCCAATGGCAATCAGGGTGAGCCAATAGGCCAGCCTATCGGCGAGGACTTGATATTGACTGCGAGAAGATTGAGCTTCTTCCACCAGGCGCATAATCTGGCTGAGCGTTGTCTGCTCACCCGTGCGGATCACCCTGAGCGTGAGTGCCCCTTCACCGTTGACCGCGCCACCAACCGCTTCGTCTCCCACCTGTTTATTGACAGGGCGAGACTCTCCCGTTAAGAAGGCTTCATTAACACTGGAAGCCCCGTCAATAATCTCACCATCAATCGGGATTTGCTCACCCGGTCTCACTAGAATGTTGTCGCCAGTTTGCAGGTTGTCTACTGAGATATCCTCAATTTGGCCCGCTGCTAGCTTATGGGCAGTAACTGGTACCAAATTGGCAAGATGCTCAAGTGCTCGGCTCGCCCCCTGGACCGAGGCCATCTCAATCCAATGACCCAATAGCATAATGTCTACCAGGGTGGCCAGCTCCCAATAAAAAGGGTCACCTTCTAACCCTAGAGAAACCGCCAGGCTGTAGACAAACGCAACCGTAATCGCCAAAGCAATCAGGGTCATCATGCCGATCTTACTGTGCAGCTCAATCCAGGCCCCTCGCAAGAACACCCAGCCCCCGTAAGCATAGATGACAATACTTAACAGCGGACTAACTAACCCAGAACCTGGAAACTGAATGGCCTGATATCCAAACCATTGTTGAAAAGAGGGCGCAAAATAAAGTACCGGCAGCGTCAATGCCAGACAAACAAAAAACCGTCGCCGAAAGATCTCGGGACTGTGGCCAGCATGTTTATCGTGACTACTGTGATCACTTTGGCTACCATGGGCATGGTCCATCGTATGATGCTCAGCGTGAGCGTGGTTCATGAATGCGCCTCCCCTAAATGGCCTTGTATGACATTGACCTAAAAATGCCTGTAGTAAGCTCTATCATTTAAGCCAATCTGCCTGTCTACAAGATTCGCGAACGATTATGAAACCTGGATGAAATGGTCACTGACACTCAATATTTCTTAGGCTTTATTGACTTCAATCACGCTGGCTCTCCTTATCGACCCAGTACCAGGCGTTAAAACAGCCCAGCGCGACGCCAATCAGCAGCAACATCAATGTCCAGGAATACTGACTTTGAACTTGTCGATCAATCCATATCCCGAGGGAAATCCCTAGTAGGGTGGGGATTGTCACTGCCCAACCCACCAGGCCGAACATTCTCATGCCTCGCCAAACCTGGGTGCGACTGTGGCGGGCCTTGAGCTTACGCTGGGCCTTGCGGTCAATCTTTTTGAGAAAATCCGCCTTCTGCCTGTCAGGATTCTGTGGGTCAGAGGGAGTGCGATCTCGATCCATAAGCTCAGTTGCCTTCCACCAGAACAGTAAAGTGACGGGTTAATCCTGCCTCCAGGCGAGCCAGGGCAGAGAGGATTAGCTGAGATTGCTCATCTAGCTGGCGAAACTGCGTTTCTACAGCCTGTTGCAACTGCGCCAGGTCATCCCCAGGGATGGCATTCCCAGCGGAAACAGAGACGGTTGGGCCCTGCTTGACGAGCATCCCTCGCCCGACGGCCAGATAATGTTCTCCTCTCGCCACAGATTCATAGATCAAAATGCCCGGTACTAAAATGGCCAGACAGTCGATATGGTTGGGCAACAGGCAAAACGAACCGTGGGTCCCCTCCGCCACCAAGCGAGTCATGGTCGTCTCCACCAGCAGATGGTGAGGCAAGATCACCTGTAAATCCATGGCCGACAGCTGGCTCATCGGTTGGTCTCCGCTTGATCGAGATCAGGTTGAGGAAGCTGCACATCTTGAATGGGGCCAATCATATAGAGCACCTTTTCAGGCAGGTCAGAAAATTCATCTGACAAAATCTGCTCGCAGCCCTCTAGAGTTTGGCTTAGCGGCACCCACTTGCCCGGCAGGTTGGTAAAGGACTCGGTGGTAAAAAAGGGCTGGGTCAAAAATCTCTCCAACCTGCGTGCCCGGTAAACGGTTTCTCGCTCTGGTTGAGCCAGTTCTTCGAGACCTAACATGGCGATAATATCTTTAAGTTCCTCATAGTCGGCCAGGGTGGTGCGCACGGCCTGGGCTACCTGGTAGTGGCGTGCTCCCACCACCGCCGGGGTCAGTAGTTTAGAGCCCGACTGGAGCGGATCAACTGCTGGGTAAAGCCCCTCGCTGGTTCGTTTGCGTGACAACACAATCGAAGCCGACAGATGAGCAAAGGTATGCACCGCAGCGGGGTCAGTGAGATCGTCCGCTGGGACATAAACGGCCTGCACTGAGGTAATCGCCGCCGACTGGGTACTGCAGATCCGCTCTTCTAGGGCGGCCAGGTCTGTTGCTAGCGTCGGCTGATAGCCTACCCGCGACGGCAACTGCCCCATCAGCCCCGATACCTCAGACCCAGCTTGGATAAATCGAAAAACATTATCGATCATCAGCAGGACGTCGCGATGCATCTCATCGCGAAAATATTCCGCCATGGTCAGGGCGGCATGGCCCACCCGAAAACGCGCCCCGGGGGGCTCATTCATCTGACCAAATACCATGACGGTGTTATCTAAAACGCCCGCCTCACGCATCTCGCGGTAGAGTTCTTCCCCTTCTCGGGAGCGTTCGCCAATGCCACAAAACAGGCTCACCCCCTGGTACTGGCGCACGACGTTATGAATCATCTCGGTAATCAGTACTGTTTTGCCGACCCC